>NZ_JAKNRV010000608.1:0-1835 GCF_023072625.1 Pseudomonas emilianonis | reverse complement strand
GGACCCGAGCGCCGACGCCGACAGCGAATGGGTCATCACCGGCCAGGTGCGCGACGGCTGTCTGCAACTGAGCTGGCGCTACGGCACCGAGCGTTTCGACCGCGACGTGGTGCAAGCCTTGGCCGAGCGCTACCTGGCAACCTTGGGCGGTTTGATCGACCATTGCCTGAGCCCCGACGCTGCGGGCGTCACGCCCTCGGACTTCCCTCTGGCGACCGTCAGCCAGTCCCAATTGGACGCGCTGCCGGTGGCCGCCGCCAACCTCGAAGACCTTTACCCGTTGTCGCCGCTGCAACAGGGCATGCTCTTTCATGCCTTGCAGGGCGGGGCCAGCAGCGCTTATGTGAATCAGGTCTGCGTGCCGCTGAGCGACGTCGACGGCCCGCGTTTCGCTGCGGCCTGGGAGCGGGTCACCGAGGAACACGCGATCCTGCGCGCCGGTTTCGCCTGGGAAGGCGACTTGCCGCAGCCGCTGCAATGGATCCATCGCCGGCTGCCATCCCCGGTGCGGCATTTGGACTGGCGCGCACGATCTGCCATACAGGCTCGATTGGACTTGGCCGAACTGGCCGATGCCCAGCGCGACCAAGGCTTCGACCTGCGCCAGCCGCCGTTGCAGCGGGTGTTGCTGGTACGCCTGGGCGAAAGCGACTACCAGTTGATCTGGACCCGCCATCACATCCTCCTCGATGGCTGGGCCACGGCGCGGCTGATCGAAGAAGTGCTGCTGCATTACCGAGGCGAATCGCCCGTCGCGAGCGCTAGCCGCTACCGGGATTACCTGGCCTGGCTAGGCTGCCAGGACGCTAATTCGAGCCAAGCGTTCTGGAACGAACAACTGCGTCAGTTGGATGAACCGACCCGGCTGGCCGACGCCTTGCCAGCGGTGCAGGCCCAGGCCGGGCATGGCGACCTGCGCCTGCAATTGGACCCCAGTGTCACCTCGGCGTTGGTGGCGTTTGCGCGCCGTGAGCGCGTGACGTTGAACACCTTGGTGCAAGGTGCCTGGAGCCTGCTTTTGCAGCGCTACACCGGACAGCGCAGCGTTGCCTTCGGCGCCACCGTGGCCGGGCGCCCGACTGCACTGGTCGATGCCGAGCGCGTGCTCGGGCTGTTTATCAATACCTTGCCGATTATCCAGGCGCCCGGCCCCGAGCGTTTGTTGGGCGACTGGCTGCGGGACCTGCAATCGCTGAACCTGGCGGTCCGCGAGCACGAGCACACACCACTGTTCGATATCCAGCGCTGGGCCGGGCAGGGCGGCCAGGCGTTGTTCGACAGCGTGCTGGTGTTCGAAAACTACCCGGTGGACAGCGCCTTGCGCAGCGGCAGTGGCGTGCGGTTCGGCCAGGTCGTCTCGCGGGAAACCACCCATTACCCGTTGACCGTGGTGATTCATGCCGGCGATACGCTGAACGTGCAGTTGAGTTATTTGCTAGGCGCCTTCGATGCGGCCAGCGTGGTTCGCCTCGGCGAGCATTTCAACAACCTGCTGTTGGCTATGGCATCCCAGGCGCAGGGTGCGTCCCCGGTGCGCCTCGGTGAGTTGCGCATGCTCGATACCGCGGAACAACGGCAATTGTCGGACTTGAATGCCACCCACTTCCAGTACCCGTCATACCGGAACCTACCCGCGCTGCTCGACGAACAGGTTCGCGCCACACCCCACGCCTTGGCGCTGGTGTATGGCGACACACGCTTGAGCTACGCCGAACTGGACGTCCGCGCCAACCAACTCGCGCACTGGCTGCAAGGCCAGGGCGTGGGGCCGGACGTGCCGGTCGCCGTTTCCGCCGAGCGCTCGGTGGAGTTGGTCGTGGCACTGCTGGGCGTGA
>NZ_JAKNRV010000607.1:0-1845 GCF_023072625.1 Pseudomonas emilianonis | reverse complement strand
TGGCGTGCGCGGCGTGGCGCGCTGGTTGGGTCGAGGGCGGGGAGGTCGCGGTAGTGATGCCAGGCGGTACGGTGCCGGTGCGGTTGCAGACGCAGGCTGAGACAGTGCTGAGCGTCAGCCTGTTCGGGGCTGCACGGCCGCAGATCGATGCAGGGCCGCGCGGCTGATCGATTCGAGTCGCAAACACAGCGTACTCGATTCGATCGTCGAGCCCCGCGCGCTACAAAAACTCTACCTGCGCCGGCTGGCGCTTCATCAATACCTTGCCGTTGCGGATCGAGTACAGCGCCAAGCCCTGGCTGCGAATCAACTCGTAGTCGCTGTCAGCCGAAAGGATCAACAGGTTGGCCGGCCGGCCGGGCTCCAGGCCGTAGCGATCACCGAGGGCCATGGCCTTGGCGCTGTTGTCCGTGACCAGGTCCAGGGCGCTTTGCAGGTTGCGGTAACCGAGCATGTGGCAGATGTGCAACCCGGCTTCGAGCACCCGCAGGATGTTGCCGTTGCCCAGCGGGTACCACGGGTCGACGATGGAGTCCTGGCCGAAGCACACGTTCATGCCGGCTTCCAGCAGCTCGTTGACGCGGGTCACGCCGCGCCGTTTCGGGAAGCTGTCGAAGCGCCCTTGCAGGTGAATGCTTTCGGTGGGGCAGGAGACAAAGCTGATACCGGAATGCCCGAGCAGGCGGAATAGTTTGGCGCAGTAGGCGTTGTCGTAGGAGCCCATGGCCGTGGTGTGGCTGGCGGTGACGCGGGCGCCCATGTCGCGGCTGCGGGCTTCTTCGGCCAGCACTTCGAGGAAGCGCGAGTGCGGGTCGTCGGTTTCGTCGCAGTGAACGTCCACCAGGCAGCCGCTGCGTTCGGCCAGGTCCATCAGGAACTTCACCGAACTCACGCCCTGGTCGCGGGTGTATTCAAAGTGGGGGATGCCGCCGATCACGTCGGCGCCCAGGCGGATGGCCTCTTCCATCAGCTCGCGGCCGTTGCGGTACGACTCGATGCCCTCCTGGGGAAAGGCGACGATTTGCAGGTCGATCAGGTGCGTACTGTCTTCGCGCACTTCGAGCATGGCTTTGAGCGCGGTGAGGTTCGGGTCGGTGACGTCGACGTGGGTACGCACGTGCTGGATGCCGTGGGCGGCGAGGGCCTGGATGGTTTTTTTGGCGCGCGCTTTGGTGTCTTCGTGGGTGATGGTGGCTTTGCGTTCGCCCCAGCACTCGATCCCTTCGAACAGGGTGCCGCTCATGTTCCAGCGCGGTTCGCCGGCGGTGAGGGTGGCGTCGAGGTGGATGTGCGGCTCGACGAAGGGCGGTATCACCAGGTTGCCGGCGGCGTCCAGGTCGTCGGGCGCTGCCGTGGGCGCTGTCGTTTGCGGCGTGATGCTGGCGATCCGGCCGTGTTCCAGGTGCAGATCATGCAGGCCTTCACGGTTGCGCAGGCGGGCGTTGATGATGTGCATGGGCAAGTTCCTCTTGGCTAAAAACAATCAGGCTGACAGCCGCCAGATCATCAGCGCGATGCCGATGTCCAGGCGGTCATATGAATCATCCAGCTTCAGCCCGCACAGGGCTTCGATGCGCTGGACGCGGTGCGTCAGGGTATTGCGGTGTACGGCCAGGCGCTGGGCGGCGGCCACAAGGTTACCATTCTCGTGAAACCAGGCTTCGAGGGTCGGCATCAGGCTCGGCCCATGGTGCAGGTCGTGACGTAGCAGCGGGCCCAGGCGCTCATTGAGAAACTGGTCGAGCAGCGCGCGATCGCGCACGCCGCTGAGCAGCTTCAATACGCCGAGTTCGTCATACACGCAGAGCCCGGCGCGCTCGCTGAAGCGCCGCGCGGCGGCCAACG
>NZ_JAKNRV010000606.1:0-1875 GCF_023072625.1 Pseudomonas emilianonis | reverse complement strand
CGCCGGTCGCCTGGTGGCGCCGTGGGGTTTCACGCAAACCCCGGCGCACCTGGCGTTGTGGCTACCCAAGCGCGCCGCGGATGGGCGCGCTCGGCAACTGGCGCAATGGCTCAAGGCTGAGCTGTTGCGCCAGCCGGTATAGCCGGCAAATCAGTTACCGCGTTTGCACAGCAGGTAAGCCGCCAGCAGGCCCAGTGCGCCAACGGCAACGCCGGCCGTGGTCCATGGGTGTTCTTGTGCGTAGTCCCGGGTCGCCACGCCGGTTTCGCGGATTTTGACTTTGCTTTCTTCGTAGGCATCGCTGATCAGGTGACGAGAATGCTTGAGTGCGTTCTCGGCATTGCTTTTCAGGGCCTTCAAGGTCTTGCGCGACTCATCGGAAGCATCGTCCTTGAGGTCCTCAAGGGACTTGAGCAGGCTCGAAATCTCGGCTTCCATGCTTTCCAGCGACGCTTTGCGTAAAGAAGTGTTGGCCATGTGGACTCTCCTGAAGTGATTGAGTGGCGTGTGTAGATACCGACTACGGCCGTTTCAGAAAGTGCAGTAAATCTGAACTTTCGAATAGGAATGGTCGCCAGAAGCAGTATGAACTTTCACTGCTAGGCTTTATTGACGACCCTCAGGAGAAACGCTATGACTGATCATCACACCTACAAGAAAGTCGAATTGGTGGGTTCGTCCGCCACCAGCATCGAAGAGGCGATCAACAACGCCTTGGCCGAAGCCAGCAAGAGCATCAAACACTTGGAGTGGTTCGAGGTGATCGAAACCCGAGGCCATATCAAGGACGGCAAGGCCGCGCACTTTCAGGTTACGTTGAAGGTGGGGTTCCGAATTGCCAGTAGTTGATCGGAACGGTTGAACTTGCCGGCTGGCCGATTGCCATAACCTGCGCTACAACCAATGGGGGCCGATGCGACCAGTGTCGGCACGCTCGTTTCGATCAGCGCAAGGAAAGTGACGGATGAAGAAGTTCCTGTTAGCGGTAGGTTTGTTGAGCATGGCGGGCACCGTGCTGGCGGCGGGCAAGCCGTGTGAAGAGCTGAAAAGCGAAATTGCTGCGAAAATCGATGCCAATGGCGCTTCGGGTTATTCGCTGGAAGTGGTGGCTAAAGGCGCTGCGGCTGACGGCAAGGTCGTTGGCAGTTGCGAAGGCGACACCAAGGAAATTGTCTACAAGCGCGGTTGATCCTGCGTTGCAGACATAAAAAACCGACGCAGGTGCGTCGGTTTTTTTTCGCCTGCGGGGTTTACTCCTTCATCAACTGCGCGAGCAGTTCGTAGGAATGAATCCGGTCGGCGTGTTCGTACAGGTCGCAGGTAAAAATCAGCTCATCGGCGCCGGTCTGTTCGATCAGCACCTCCAGTTTGGCGCGGATCTTCGCCGGGCTGCCGACCATCGCCAGGCCGAGGAAGCTGCCTACCGCGTCTTTTTCATGGGGTAGCCACAGGCCGTCCATGCTGTTCACCGGCGGACGCTGCACCAGGCTCTGCCCGCGCATCAACGCCAGGATGCGTTGGTAGACGGAAGTGGCGAGGTAATCGGCCTGTTCATCGGTATCCGCCGCGACCAACGGAATGCCGAGCATCACGTAGGGCTTGTCCAGAACGGCAGAAGGCTTGAAGTGATTGCGGTACACGCGAATCGCCTCATGCATCAAGCGCGGTGCGAAATGGGAGGCAAAGGCGTAGGGCAAGCCGCGCTCGCCTGCCAACTGTGCGCTGAACAGGCTGGAACCGAGCAGCCACACCGGGACGTTGGTGCCGGTGCCCGGAACCGCGATCACCCGTTGGTCGGGCGTGCGCGGGCCGAGGTAGGCCATCAGTTCGGCCACGTCGTCGGGGAAGTCGTCCGCGCTGCCGGAGCGCTCACGG
>NZ_JAKNRV010000605.1:0-1881 GCF_023072625.1 Pseudomonas emilianonis | reverse complement strand
GTGATCCGCAGGCCCAGCCGTCCAGCGCAGCGGTCAGCCGCAACGAGGCGCTCCCGGCGCACGTCCAGCAGGTGCTGCTGCGCAGTTCGGGTGTGGACTTGTACGTCTGATTCCCAAATCAAAACAGCGAGATACCGCCGTTACCCTGGTCTTATCGCGCCATGGGCGGAGCAGGGCGATGGTCATACTTGAGCCCTGCCTAACCGTTTTCCTTCATCCCATGGTTCCAGCCAATGACCACCACCCGCAAAACCCCCTGGCTCTTGATTCTGCTGCTGGCGCTGGTCGTCGTTGCAGCCAGTTCCGGTGGCACCTACTTCTACCTCAGCCAACAGGCTGCGGCCGGTGAGACGGCGAAGGTCGAGCCCGCCCCGCAACTCCCCCAGGCGCCACGGTTGGTCACCATCGCACCGATGACGGTCAACCTGGTGAACGAACGTGATGAGCAAAGCCTGCTGTATGTAGGCTTTGCCCTGGAAGTGGCGGATGACGCGACCCAGGCGCTGCTGCAGCAATACATGCCGCAAGTACGCAGCCAGTTGTTGACCCTGTTGAGCGGGCAGAACAGCACACAGGTGATCACCCCCCAGGGCAAGGCAGCGCTCGCCGACAAGGTCCTGGAAACCCTCAAGCAGCCGCTGGCGCCGCAGCAACCTGCACCTGCGGTGCTGCGGGTGCTGTACACCGACTTTATCGTGCAATAACCATGGCCATTGACGATTTGCTCTCACAGGACGAGATCGACATGTTGCTGCGCGGGGGCGACGACAGCGACGCTCCAGCGGATGACGCCGACACCCTGGACGCCGCGCGGGTGCGCCCTTATGACCCGGCGACCCAGCACCGGGTGATCCATGAGCGCTTGCACGCCCTGGACATCATCAACGAGCGCTTCGCCCGTTACTTCCGTATGAGCCTGTTCAACCTGATCCGGCGCAGCATCGATATCACCGTCAAAAGCGTGCGCTACCAGAGCTACAGCGATTTTTCGATGCACATGCCGATGCCCACCAACATCAACCTGTTGGCCATGAAACCGCTGCGCGGCACGGCCCTGGTGGTGTTCCCGCCCAGCGTGGTGTTCATGGTGGTGGACAACCTGTTTGGCGGCGACGGGCGTTTCGTGACCAAGTCCGAAGGCCGTGAGTTCACCCACACCGAGCAGCGCATCATCCGGCGTTTGCTGGGCTTGTCAGTGGACGCCTACAAGGACGCCTGGAAGTCGGTCTACCCGCTGGAAATCGAATACCTGCGTTCCGAGATGCAGGCCAAGTTTGCCAACATCACCAGTTCACCGAATGAAATCGTGGTGAATGCCACCTTCCACCTGGAGGTCGGCAACCTGTCCAGCGATTTCAACATCGTGATCCCGTACCTGATGATCGAGCCGATGCGCCAACTGCTCAACGGCCCGCTGACGGATACCAATCCCGAGGAAGAGCGCCACTGGAACAAGCGCATGGCCGGTGAGATCACCCATTCCGAGATTGAGCTGATCGCCGACTTTGTCGAACTGGATGCGCGGATGGGACAGGTCATGGCGCTCAAGGTCGGCGATGTGCTGCCTATCGAGCTGCCCGAGATCATCAGTGCGCGGGTCGATGGCGTGCCGGTCATGACGTGCGAATACGGCAGCCAGAACGGCGTGCGCGCGTTACTTGTGAAGGACCTGGTCGATCACTCCCTGAGCCTTTCCTCTTCTTCTACCAGCCGATTCGTGAAGGGCCACGTGTCCACTGCCAAGGAATCCGATCATGACTGATTCAAACACCGTCGAGCCCCAAGAGCCCGATGAATGGGCCGACGCCCTCGCCGAACAGGCCGCCGAAGCCGCTGACGACGACCCGTGGGCGGCCGCCTTGGCCGAACAGGAGCAAGTCG
>NZ_JAKNRV010000604.1:0-1909 GCF_023072625.1 Pseudomonas emilianonis | reverse complement strand
CGACTATTTGCAGGCTGGCGGGCGGCAGCGCGGCGCTGTTCGCGCGCCGGGTGCGCAGCAGGTCGGAAAACAAATGGTGATAACGGAACCAGTGCCCCTGCTCGTCCAGCGGCACCAGAAATACCTGGTGAGCCTGCAAGTAACGCAGAATTTCGGCGCTGTCATGAGCGTCGCGTATGGCGTCGCACAGCTCGCTGCAAAAGCGTTCCTGCGAGGCGGTTTCGTAGAGGAACGCCTGGACTTCCGCCGGCAGGCAATCAATCACTTCCTCCAGCAAATAGTCGCGTATCAACCCTTCACCGCCGTGCAGGCTTTGCGGCAAGGCGCCTTCATTCCCCGCTTCGGAGGCCGCCAACAGCCAGAAACGCAAGCCGGCGACCCAGCCTTCACTGCGCCGGATCAAGTTATCCAGCGCCTCGCCGCGCAGCGAACTGCTGTGGCGATCCAGCACCGCCAGGGATTCGGCGTGGGTCAGGCGCAGGTCTTGCTCATGCAGCTCCAGCAGGTGCCGAGACAGGCGCAAGCGCGCCAGGTGCCAGTCTGGGCGCTGGCGACTGGTAACCAGCACCAGCAGGCCATCGGGCAAATGATTGAGGAAAAATTGCAGGCAGCGATCAAGCACCGGGCCCTGGGCCAAATGGTAGTCATCCAGCACCAGCAACAAAGGCGCACGCGTGGACAAATGCACCGCCAGTTCGTC
This sequence comes from Pseudomonas emilianonis, assembly GCF_023072625.1. Taxonomy (NCBI): domain Bacteria; kingdom Pseudomonadati; phylum Pseudomonadota; class Gammaproteobacteria; order Pseudomonadales; family Pseudomonadaceae; genus Pseudomonas; species Pseudomonas emilianonis. Next base: position 1,209 of record NZ_JAKNRV010000604.1, on the reverse strand, counting down.
GAGCAAGCCATCGAGCCATTCTTCAAAGGCAAACGGCTGGTGACGCTGACGCATTTTCAGCAGGCCCAAGGATTGGGCACCCAATTGCGGGAAGTATTGCTGCAAGCCGTCGAGCAGACGCTCAAGGAAACGGCCAGGATCGTTATCCCGTGGGCTCAGGCCCAACCAAAGACTTTGCCAATGGGCCGGCAGGCTCTGACAGAACTCGACAGCCAGCGAACTCTTGCCGAACCCCGCGGGGGCGCAGACCAGTAGCAATCGCCCTTCCAGGCCGGCGCTCAGCCGTTCGCACAGGCGCGGCCGCAGCACGTAGCCGTCAGGCAACGGAGGCCTGTAGAAGCGACCTTCCAGGGTCGGGATTACCGCGCTGGCAGGCCCCTGGATTCGGGACAGATCAGTCATCGCCGGGCTCTTGTAGAAGGCTGTTGTCGGCATTGCAGATGTCCGCAGACTAGCGGTAAAAGCGGCGGGTTTGTAGATCTTTGCAACATTTGCCTGAAAAAGAACTGCGACAAAAAATGTGGGAGGGGGCTTGCTCCCGATTGCGCTGGGTCAGCCAATAGATTTATTGGCAGTCAGACCGCTATCGGGGGCAAGCCCCCTCCCACATTTGGCTACGCGTACAGCTTAGCGAACACCGTCCTGGCGCAGGGCCGCTGGGGTGAAGTCGCTGGTGGTGGCGGTGAAGCCAAAGTCATACGCCTGCTTCTCTTCGTTCTTCATGCCCAGGGCCAGGTAACGGCCGGACTGCAGGTCGTAGAGGGTTTCCAGGGCGTACCACGGCACTTGCTTGTCGTAGTAGTTCTCGCCATGGGCTTCGGCGACGCGCCACAGTTGGCCGCGACCGTCGTAGTGATCGATCACCGCCGCTTGCCAGGTGTCTTCGTCGATGAAGAAATCACGCTTGGCGTAGATGTGGCGCTGGCCTTCCTTCAGGGTCGCGACCACGTGCCACACGCGGCGCAGCTCATAGCGTGTGAGGTCCTGGTTGATGTGGCCGGCCTTGATGATGTCGACGTACTTGAGTTTCGGATCGTCGATCTTGTAGCTGTTGGAGGCGATGTAGATCTCTTTCTTGCCTTCCAGTTTCCAGTCGTAGCGGTCCGGCGCACCGTTGTACATGTCAAGGTTGTCGGAGGTACGCAGGCCGTCGGCGGCGGTGCCCGGCCCGTCATAAGACACTTGCGGCGCCCGGCGCACACATCTACG
>NZ_JAKNRV010000603.1:0-1911 GCF_023072625.1 Pseudomonas emilianonis | reverse complement strand
CCGCTGCCGGGGCGGCAGATCGCGCCAGTGGCCAGGTGCAGGTTGCACAGCGCGTTGGTGTTCCAGGTGCCGTGGGTGCTTTGGTTGAGGCCCATGGTCCAGCAGCTCATCCACTCGGCGGCCTGGCCGATCCAGTCGGCGGCTTGGCGGATGTCGGCTTCGGCCAGGCCGGTCAGTTCGGCGACCCGGTGCGGCGGGTAGTCCTCCAGAAAGCCGGGCATGGCCTCCCAACCTTCGGTGAAGGCGGCGATAAAGGCCGGGTCGGTGTGCCCGTTTTTCACCAGCAGGTGCAGCAAGCCGTTGAGCAACGCCAGGTCGGTGCCCGGTTTGATCGGCAGGAACAGGTTGGCCTTGTCGGCCGTGGCACTGCGCCGTGGGTCGACCACGATCAGTTTGGCGCCGGCCTTGACCCGCTCCATCATGCGCAGGAACAGGATCGGGTGACAGTCGGCCATGTTGGCGCCGATCACGAAGAACAGGTCGGCGCGGTCGAAGTCTTCATACGAGCCGGGCGGCCCGTCGGCACCGAGGGAGAGTTTGTAGCCGCTGCCGGCGCTGGCCATGCACAGCCGTGAGTTGGACTCAATGTTGGCGGTGCGCACAAAACCCTTGGCCAGCTTGTTGATCAGGTACTGGGCTTCCAGCGACATCTGCCCGGACACGTAGAACGCCAGCGCATCCGGGCCATCGCGGTCGAGGATGGCGCGCAAACGGCCGGCGGTCTCGCAGATGGCCTTGTCCATGCCGATACGCACCGGGTCGTGATCACGCGCCTGGCGCAGGTAGGCGTTTTCCATGCGGCCAGACTCGGCGATGGCTTGCCCGCAGGTGCTGCCTTTGGTGCAGAGCCGGCCGGCGTTGGTGGGGTGGGCCTTGTCGCCGATCACCTTGACCACGCGGTTGTGCTCGACGTGCATGACGATGCCGCAGCCCACGCCACAATAAGGACACACGCTGCGTACACGTTGGTTTGCCATTGGTAATCCTCGGATCTTTTCTGCCCGCCCATAAAAAAAGCGCCCTGCAACCCTCCGTTGGAAACGGGGATTACACGGCGCCTTTGTCGTGAGTGGGCAGTCAGCGTTGACTGCTTGGTTGGTGTGTTCCTAGCAAGTCACGCGCCAGGTTTTTCACACGCCGCTGTGACGGGCTTGGTTGCGCCCTGTGCGCCTGCGCCACACGGGAAAATGCACTTTTATGACGCCAGCGCGCACCAGTTGGAGGCACAACACGCGGTGTCTGGCAGGGTTGAGCGGCACTTGCCGCCGTTGCGGCGGGCATGACGGCGGATTGGCACAGAGCCTGCAAGCTCAGGAACAATCCCACCTCGGTCAACGACGATCGACAGGCCGTACAGGTCATGGGCACCAGCGGTAGAACCGGCGAAGACGTCCGGATCGACCCCGCATCAGAACAGGCAAAGGCGCCTGGAACCGCAAGGTTTCAGGCGTTTTTTTTTGCTTTTTTCAAACCGTGATGAGCGTTGTCGGGTGCTTGATATGAACTCCAGTCTGAAACAGCTGAAAACCCTGATCGTCGTCGGCAATGGCATGGTCGGCCATCATTGTGTGGCGCAACTGATCGAGCGCGGCGCCCTGGACCACTACCGGCTGCATGTGTTCAGCGAGGAGCCGATGCGTGCCTATGACCGCGTGCATCTGTCCGAATACTTCACCGGCCGTGATGCCGAGTCGCTGGCGTTGTCGCACGTCTCGCTGTACCAGACGCCGGGTGTGACCCTGCACCTGGGGCTGCCGGTGCTGGAAATCGACCGCGCCCGCCGTGAGGTGATCACCGCCGCAGGCAGCGTGGCGTATGACACGCTGGTGTTGGCGACCGGCTCTTATCCGTTTGTGCCGCCGATCGACGGCGCGCAAGGCGATTCGCGGCTGGTCTATCGCACCCTGGAAG
>NZ_JAKNRV010000602.1:0-1912 GCF_023072625.1 Pseudomonas emilianonis | reverse complement strand
CGCGCTGGTGCCGGCCAGCACCGGCACCAGCGTGGTGGTCGCCGGCCAGGACAACACGCCGCACACCCTGCCGCGCAAGTCGGCGGTGTACGAGCAGAACATGCAGAGCCTGCAACAGATTGCCGCCGAAGACCCGCGGCTGGTCGCCATGATCGTGCGCGGATGGATGAAGAAAAATGACTAGCAAAATGAACGGCTCGCGCCGCAGTGCGATTTTGCTGCTGTCGCTGGATGCCGACAGCGCGGCGGAAGTGTTCAAGTTCCTGCCCAGCGGCGATGTGGAAGCCATCAGCATGGAAATGGCGCGCCTGAGCCAGGTCTCCCATGAAGAAATGCGCCAGGTGCTCGAAGAATTCATGGACGAGACCGACCAATACGCGGCCATCAATATCCAGACCAGCGACCATATTCGTGCGGTGCTGACCAAGGCCCTGGGCAGCGAGCGTGCCGCCAGCCTGATCGACGACATCCTTGAAAGCACCAACACCGGCTCCGGCATCGACAAGCTGAACCTGATGGAAGCGTCGATGGTGGCCGAAATGATCCGCGACGAACACCCGCAAATCATCGCGACCATCCTGGTACACCTGGAGCGCCACCAGGCCTCCGACATCCTGCAATTGCTGCCCGACCGCCTGCGCAACGACATCATCCTGCGTATCGCCACCTTCAGTGGCGTGCAGCCGGTGGCATTGCAGGAACTGACCGAAGTACTCGGCGTGATGCTCGACGGCCAGAGCCTCAAGCGCAGCAAAATGGGCGGCGTGAGGACGGCGGCGGAGATCCTCAACCTGATGAGTTCCACCCACGAGGAACTGGCCATCAGCACGGTGCGCGAGCACAGCGAAGACCTGGCGCAGAAGATCCTCGACGAGATGTTCCTGTTCGAAAACCTTATCGACGTCGACGACCGGGGCATCCAGACCCTGCTGCAACAGGTGGAGCACAACTCTTTGGCGATCGCGCTCAAAGGCTCGCCGCCGGCGTTGCTCGAGCGCTTCCTGCAGAACATGTCCCAGCGTGCCGGGCAGTTGTTCCGCGAAGACATGGAAGCGCGCGGCCCTATCCGTATGTCGCAGATCGAAACCGAACAGAAGACCATCCTCGCGGTGGTGCGGCGCTTGTCCGACAGCGGCGAAATCGTGACCGCACGCGGTAATGACACTTATGTCTGATTGGCAGCCCTGGCAGATGGACCCATTGGGCAGCCCTGCCTCGCCCGGCGATGACCCGCAGAGCAGCCACCGCGAGCGCGTGCGCAAGCAAGCCTTCCAGCGCAAGCTGGAGATGCAGGTGCTGCGTGAAAAGACCCTCGCCGAAGCCCAGCAGGTCGGCCATGCCCAGGGCGTGGAGCAGGGCTATGCGCAGGGTTTGAATGAAGGGCGCCAGGCCGCCGCAGTGGAGTTGCAGCAGCAGGTGAAGCAGACGTTGCAACCGCTGCTGGAGCTGTGCCGTCACTTCGACGAGGCGCTCAAGGCGATGGATACGCACATTGCCCACCAGTTGGTGCGCATTGCGCTGGAGGCCGCCCGCCAATTGGCCGGCGATGCGCTGGCAGCCCAACCGGAGCAGGTGCTGGTGTTGGTTAAAAGCCTGCTCGACAGTGACCTGGAACTCACCGGCAAACCCAAGCTGTGGCTCAACCCGCAGGATCTGCAGCGCGTCCAGGACAGCCTCGGCGAACAGCTCGACGTGGCGGGGTGGGCCTTGCATGCCGACACCTCGATGCTGCCCGGCGGTTGCCGTGTGGTCAGCGCCGGCGGTGAGCTGGATGCCACGCGGCCTTCGCGGTTGGGCCTGCTCAATCGTAGCGTCGAGCGCACCCTGGATGAACAGCCATGAACGCGCACCTCGCGCGCTGGAGCCAGGTCCTGGCGACGGTGCAGGGCAAACCCTTGCAGGTCGCGCCATA
>NZ_JAKNRV010000601.1:0-1923 GCF_023072625.1 Pseudomonas emilianonis | reverse complement strand
GCCGTGCAGCGGTTTCCGAGGCGGTGGCGGTGGCCAAGGAAGCGGCCCAATGATGCGCGCCGAAGCGCAAGCCCTCGCCACCCTGCATGCGCGTCACGGGCGTTACCCGCAGGCCACCAGCGAGGAGGATTTTCGGCGCAATCTGGCGGCCGTACAGCAACGTATCGCCGCTGCCTGCGAGTGGCCGAGGTGCTGGATCGTCGCCTGCACATTGAAGCTGCTACTGGCCGAGCGCCAATCACCCGTCAACGACCTGATTTTCCCAGCAAGGACCTGTTCATCATGTACGACTCAACATTGACGCTTGAAGCCTTCGACCCGCAGTTGTGTGAGGCGATTCATAACGAGGAGCGCCGCCAGGAAGACCACGTCGAGCTGATCGCTTCCGAAAACTACGCCAGCCCGCTGGTCATGCGCCTCCAGAGCACGGTATTGACCAACAAATACGCCGAGGGCTATCCCGGCAAGCGCTACTACAGCGGGTGCGAATACGTCGATGTGGCCGAGCGCCTGGCCATCGAACGGGTCAAGACCCTGTTCGACTGCGATTACGCCAACGTGCAGCCCCATGCAGGGGCCCAGGCAAACGCTGCGGTGTTCCTGGCCTTGATCAACCCCGGCGATACGGTGATGGGCATGAACCTGGCACAGGGCGGTCACCTGACCCACGGCAATCCCTCTAACTTTTCGGGCCGGCATTACCACATCGTGCCTTACGGGCTCGACCCGCAGACGGGCTTGCTCGACTACGACGAGATGGAGCGCATTGCCGTGAAAACGCAGCCGAAGATGCTGATCGGTGGGTTCTCTGCCTACTCGCGGTACAAAGACTGGGCGCGCATGCGGGTGATTGCCGACAAGGTCGGTGCGATTTTCTGGGTCGACATGGCTCACGTCGCCGGGCTGGTCGCGGCTGGCGAATACCCGGACCCGTTGCCGCACGCCCATGTGGTCACCAGCACCACGCACAAGACCTTGCGTGGCCCGCGGGGCGGGTTGATTTTGTCCAAGGGCCAGGACGCAGCGTTTTACAAAAAGCTCGATTCGGCGGTGTTCCCGGGTGTTCAGGGCGGGCCGTTGATGCATCAGATCGCGGCCAAGGCAGTGGCCTTCAAGGAAGCCTTGAGGCCCGAGTTCAAAACCTACCAGGCCCAGGTCGTGGTCAACGCGCGGGCCATCGCGGCCGTGCTGCAGCGGCGCGGTTACACGATTGTCTCGGGTGGCACCGATAACCACATGATGTTGATCGACCTGTCCGACCGGCCCTACACCGGCAAAGACGCCGATGCGGCCCTGAGCAACGCCGGCATCACCGCCAACAAGAATTCGGTGCCCAACGATCCGCGCTCACCCTTTGTCACCTCGGGGCTGCGCATCGGCACGCCCGCCGTCACGACCCGTGGTTTCGGCGTGTTCGAGTGCGAGCAACTGGCCGGTTGGCTGTGCGATGTACTCGACGCCCTGGAGCGCGGGGAGAGCGAGAGCGTTGCGCATCAGGTGCGTGAACAGGTGATTGCACTGTGCCGCCGGTACCCGGTTTATCGCTGATTTTTTATTTCTAACCGTTGGCGCAGTCGACTTGGCTGGAGGCCGAGGGCCGGTATTGCAGGGCTTCGGCAATGTGGTGGCGGCCGATAGTGTCGGCGCGTTCCAGATCCGCCAGAGTGCGGGCGACCTTGAGCAGGCGGTGGGCTGCTCGAAGCGATAGGGTCAGGCGCTCGCAGGCGCTTTCCAGCCAGGCTTCGTCCGGCTTGGACAGCGCACAATGCTGGCGCAACCCCGGTAGATCCAGGAACGCATTGGCGCAGCCCTGGCGCTGATGCTGGCGTTCCCGTGCCTGGGCAACCAGCGCCGAGGCGGTGGACGTGTTGTCGCCGGGCTGCGGGGCAGGGTTCAGCGCGGTGATTTCGCGGGCGACGGTCA
>NZ_JAKNRV010000600.1:0-1970 GCF_023072625.1 Pseudomonas emilianonis | reverse complement strand
CCAGCCTGCCCGCCCAACGCGTTATAACCGGCGTAATCATCGGTCATCACGTAGCCACGATAACCATCGAGCAGGCGGTTCTGGCGGTCGCGGATCAGGTCCTGATCGCCCGGCGTGGGGGCGGCCGTGGCGCTGTTCAGGCTTAACCCGGCGAGCAACAAAGTACACAGAAGATACCGAGTCCGTGGCAATAACAAAGACATGTTCGATCCGTCGAAAATCAAGGCGCGGCAAACTAACATCGAACTTCGGCTGACCCAAGAAAATGGATTAGTTGCACGTCAGTTCTAGTTAGTTATGCAATACACTGATTAATAACAATAAAAATAATCAAAAAAGACGAAAGGTTCTTCATCGGAAGTATTGTTCCGACAAACGGCAACTATTTTGATGTTGATTCAGCGAATACCTTATTAATTGCCACTACTTGGCCATCAAGTTATTGCCGAGTTAGGTTAGTACCGGGAAAGACGGAAAAGTTCGCAAGAATTTTGTGAACTAGAGCTCATTTATCGACATTGCAGGGAAAGCCGATTGGGGACGAGCGGCAAGCCTGATGCTGCAGAACCGGTGGAGGCGCTGCAGAGCCTCGCCGAGGCTCCACAGCGACCACAAAGAACGGCTTGGTTTGACCTTCAGCCGACGTCCTTGTCTTTTTCTTGGCCGGGCACCAGGGTCAGCGGCGGGCGTTCCACGTCGCGCGAGACATGGGATTTCACGTCCTCGACGCCGCCGTGCTCGTCGTTGTGGATGACCAGCACACCCGGCCTGCGCAACTGCTCCAGGGCCCCCTCCTCCAGCTTAAAACTTTCACTGAGGTGCTTGTCGCTGAGCCCGTTGGCCTCGGCGCGGCGCTGGGCGAACTTGCGTCCCTTGCGTTGCTGGTAACGCGCCCAGCTGATCAGGATCACTGCGTTGAACAGGGCGATCCACAGGTAGATTTGCAGAGTGTTGAGCGCCGCGAAAATCGGCGCTTCCAGGCGTGGGCCGCCATGGCTGTCCAGCATCGACGTAATGCCGCGCATCAGCAGCCAAATCAGCCCGCCCCAGGCCAGCAGGGTCAAGAGCACATCGATGCCCCACATCACCGGGTGTTGACGAGTTCGGACCAGTTTCATGATCACGCGTCCTCATTGGCAGGTTTGATACCGCGATCCGGGCTGACCCAGCGCGCGCGCTTCTGATGCTGTTTGAACAACACCTTGGGAAAACTGACCAGCGTGGTGAACAAGCTGACCAGCCAGAACACCATCGGGTACCACACGGTCCAGAACAGGGTTTTCCACAGGTCCTTTTCGTAGCGCCGGTCGATCAGGATGCTCACGGCAAACTGCACCAGGCACACCATCGCCAGCACCAGCCCGGTAAACGCCGGCGGCACCAGGGAGTCCACCGCAATCGCTTGGGGCAAGACCATGAATTTGCCCAGCCCCCAGAAGATCACCGACAACAGGAAGGTGAAGGCCCAGCCGGTGGACAGGCAGTATTCGAACAGCAGCGGCCACAGGTAGCGATGCCGCCATTGCCAGATGCCACGGATGTTCTTGAACAGCACTTCGGCGCCACCCTGGGCCCAGCGCAGGCGCTGTTTCCACAGGCCTCCGACGGTTTCGGGCATGAGAATCCAGCACAGGCCGCGCGGCTCGTAGAAGATGCTCCAGTGATCGAGTTGCAGCTTCCAACTGACATCGATGTCTTCGGTGATCATGTCGGTGCTCCAGTAGTCGACGCGGTCGAGCGCCTTTTTACGGAACGCCACCACCACACCGGACACCGTGAAGATCCGACCGAATACGCGCTGGGTGCGCTTGATCAAGCCGATGATCGAAGAGAACTCACCCACCTGCACGCGGCCGATCAAGGTCGAGCGCGTGCGGATGCGCGGGTTGCCGGTCACGGCGCCCAGGCGCGGGTTGTCGAGCATCGGCGCAACCAGGTAAGCCGCCGCGTTTTTGTCGAGCAACGCATCG
>NZ_JAKNRV010000005.1:0-47882 GCF_023072625.1 Pseudomonas emilianonis | reverse complement strand
GGTAGAGATATACTTTTTCGACTTTGGCATCGGGTCGCATCATGACGGCGGGGCTCCAGAAAGAAATCGGGAGCACAGCATCCGGGATCAGCTAAGCGCTTTGAATGTGGGGTTTATGGAGCGCTTACACTCTAACGCCGTCGATGTAAGCCTTGGTCTACTGCGAGAGCCTCAAGTGATTTGCCGAAGCTTGGAAATTCCAGCGGTGATGGCAGACGCTTTTGCATTGAGAGCATCCAATGCGGTGGCGGCGTTTTCATGAGTTTCAATTGAGCCACTGGCTTTAGCCCATAGGACAACTTCTTCTATTACAGCGGCTAATGCATGTTGATCGTGTAGCAATAGCGTTAGCACGTCCGCTTTTGATACGTAGGCATCACTGTCGCTTTACATTGTTACGATTCTTAGTGATGAGTCGAGGACTGTTAAACTATTTTTGTTCTTTGAAAGTATCGCTCAACTCGATAATGCGTTATTTTTTCTATGTGAAGGCTCTGTTTGATAAATGACGCGTAAGTTAAAATGAACCACACCCGTTATCAAAAGACTCCTTGAGTGATGTGGTTACCGCTTTCCTCCGCCGACCACTCTTAATTGCCGGGATTGCATTTGATACTACCGCGAAAGGCTAACTTAGCTTGAACAAATAAAATAAACCAAGGCACAGAGGCGCAAAATATATGGCGGGCTTTATCAGGCTCAGGATTTTAACTGTTAAATCCAGAAAATCTTCACCGACGAAGTTTTGTCGGCAGTCTGAGTGTATTGGTTCCGCGTCTGTTGTGAGCAGAGGTACCCAATATTTTTCATAGAATGTTGGATGTTCGGACTCAACAAAGTAAAGCGAATGTCCTCCGGGGTGATATCGATTTACAAAATCTCGCCCATTCTCTCTAGAAAATCCGACACGTCCCGCATCTCCCAACCCAATCAATAAGGAGCGAGCAATCATTAGAATGTAGTCTGATACGCCGCACTCGTTAATGGTTATGTCGGATTTATTTACAATGTGATCAATGTTAGCTCCATGCTGAAGTGGGCTCCCGCATAGAATCACCCTACGTATTTTTCCGTCAAACTCATTCATAGAAAGTGCTCGAGATAATATATAAGTTCCATAACTGTGAGCCACAATGTAAATGCTTTTTTCTGGGTTCTTATTGAGGATGCCTATTAGTCTTCTAGCGATTTTGTCTGCTTTTTTGTCTCTTAAGTAGGGTATGGAAAATGATATCAAGTCAAAAAATCCGTATTTCATTTCGATAGGTTCAAACTCTCTTGAGTACTTGTCGATTGCCTCTTTAAGTGTTTGTTGCCATTTCCCATAAGTTCTAATGCCATGAATTGTGATCAATAACTTATCCGTGCTGCTACTGATTATTTTTTGTTCTTGTCCGAGTACACCATCAACGCAAACCATGATTTTGGTTAGCCAGTCGATGGAGTTCATCGACGCTGGAATTACCACAGCAAAACGATCTTCAAATTTTTCTTTGAAGTCCCCAATGTCCTTTAGTTCTGCAGTCAGCCCTACGGTCAAATTTGGCTTTAAGTAGCGCTTATTTGGGTTGTATATGTCCTCTAGCAGCTTGAAGCTGTGTATGGCTTGAGGAACGCCATCACTCTTTTTAGGTAAGAGTACGTCTAGAATCATTAAGTCATAAAGCGCATGTAGTTCGAGTCTTGCAGAATCAGCAGAATCACATACTGTCACAGAAACCCGACTCAAGCCTCTGGTTTCTATTTCTTTAGAAATTAATTGCGACCTCTTGATGTTGTCATCAACGATGAGGATTTTAATCATTCGGTAGATTCTCGATCACGGAAGTTAACTCTTCCTTCCAAACAGAACTTGCAGAGTCAAAAAATATGGTTCCTTTATAGTCATCCCCAAACATGGCTAACAAGTCATTAATTTGGGCAAGACTAAGTTTGTCTCTGCCATCGCTGAAGTTTGAATAGCCTGTCAACACAACAAAGGGGGAAAGCTTATTCTGTTTTTTTAACCGCGTAGCTATTTCTTTTCCGCCTAGAACTCTAAATCTGCCACCATTCTCAGCCTCTGTTCTATCAAATGTGGGCATGCTCATATCAAGAATAATCAAATCAAATTTGTCTGCCGTCGCCAACGTCAACCCCATGTTATACGACGCTGCTTCAAGTACAGTCATGTTTGAAAACTGCTTCACAAATTCGATTATTTTTTCACGTTTGAAGTGATTATCTTCCACTAATAAAATCTTCATGATTTAACCTCACGATAACTGAGAAGCGCCCTTGTTTATAAGCGATGTCAAATTCGAATCCCTTCGATGAATTGCACAATAAATTGTGAATTTTATATAGTCCGGAGCCGCCTTCTTTTCGGCTTAGACTAGAGTTGCCATCATTCCATTTTTTTCGTTGTTCTTGAATGAATTCTTCAGGGTTGGTGAACTTTGATGCGTCGGCGTGGTTGATAACTGTAATAGTGTCGGTATGGGCGTTACGTGTCACCGATACACTTATGGATCTGGATTCGAAATTGTATCTATAAGCGTTTTCTAATGCGGTAAATAATGCAACGAATAAAGCTCTTGCCTCGCGATAGCTTAACTGTAGGTCCGATACATCCTGAGACAGCACAAGATGTATGTTTTTATGCTTGTAGAAAGAGTCAACCGACCTTACAACTGCTTCGATTATCACTTCTAGTGGTTCAAAACTTGTTCCGTCTTCTGCCCCCACGAATCTGAACCAGTTCAATACAACTTCAACGCCGTTATTGAACAAGGAGCGAGCATCTCTAATCTCCTGCATCAGTTCGTTCATGGGGACGTTACCTTTTGCCATTATTATTTTTTGTTCTAAAAGGTCAAGTTCCCGTAATACTTTAACTTTAAGGTCGTTGTCAATTAACGCCTGCGCCTCTTTGGCATGCTCATCGGTGACCTCCCACATAAAACTAATTAGGCTAGAAAAAAAATCATCAAAGTCATCGTTCGATTCGACAATTTTTGAAATTTCGACAACGTAATTGTAGTATGGAGAGAAGTCAAAAATATAATCGCCGGATTTTTTGAAGTCTATTCCAACTCTGAATCTATTGTTGATCTGTTTGAGCTTATTATCAACGGCGAAAGAAAATTCTTTGAAAGCTTCATCTATTTTGTCCAAAGGCCCCGGCAATACAAAACTATAGCGGGTACGCCAAAATTCGTTGGATGAATATACTCCGCCTTCGATCATCGTTATTAATTTTGTTTTCTCAAAGCAAGAACGTAACTGTTCTTCGAATACAACATGTCGGATTTCGGCACTAAGATATTTGTCTAGTCCGTAGTTCTCATTGAGTGAAAAATCTTTAGCGATCTGTATAAATATTTTTGCCAGAACATCAGTTTTCTCACTGGAAGGCGCAACTAAAGGTACCCCGCCTTCTGTCTTTTTATCAAGATCGAATATATCCTTCGATGATCCTGCTGCGAGAATATCATCAACCTCATCAAGAATGATTCCACCCTCAATTGATTTTATGTGATCAAACATGGATCTATAAACGCTTTTCCTATGAGTCTCTAGCGCCTGAATATCTACGAATAGCTTGCCAGTTTCGATTTTGGTTCTGAACTGATCTGCGAACAGATTTTCGATAATGCGAATTTTTTCTCGAATCAAATCACTAGTTGAGTCATTGTTTCTCGAGATCAGTATATTCAATATTTTAACGCGCTCGTGTATGACCTCAAGATTGCTGTTGTAAGTGGCTATATTGTCCAATTGGTTGGGAGTGCAAATGTTCTCTAGAAAATATTCATCAACGGCATTTAACTCCAAGCTTTCAAAAATTTCGGAGGGGCGGTGTGTTTCATGTATATCCAGCCATTCTTCAAATAGTTCTGTTTTGTATTCGTCATACGCACTATTGATCTCTCGACCATAAATGTCCAAAACTACAATTTCAGATATAAAAGAACCGCTTAAACCATTCGATGAAAGATTCTCAATCTCGCTGCATAGGCGATTTATGGGTAGGAAAAAGAACGACACTTTATTAGCCAAATATTCTCGGATAGAAAAATCTATAAGCTCTTTCCATGAACTGTTGCTAATATACGCTTTTGATTGCTGTTGGATGTAGTCAGACAATATTGGAAATTTACTGCGATCAAGTTCAGGCGCTGTCTGGCTTTCAAGCTCGTATTTTATCGCTCGATGGTATGGTATTTCTTGTAAAGCGATATCTTTGTTAAGTTCAAGCGTATAGTTTTTGATTTTTGCTTTTGGGGTGTTCCTTTCACCTAGGCTTTGAATTACCTTTCGACTCAGCTCTATACTTGCTGCTGGATTAACTTCGCTTAAAATGGAGATCAGATGAAAACTCACCGACTTGCACCACGACTCGCTTCGAAATTTTATCAATAAGCGGGTTAGGTAATCTATTTTTTCTCGGCTGGCAATATCAACAGAAACGATATCTGAAAAAGCATTCGCGATTTGGCCAAACAACGTTAATCCAAAATTAAACTTTATGTACTTTCCAGCTCTTGCATAAATTTCAAGTAACCCAAATATATCGGGTGACCGATGCTCCAACGCTTCATTAATAAGTTCAATTACCTCATGATAGCTTCCCTTGGTATAAGCAGAAACTACAGAACCCACAAGTTTGCTTTCACTGAAGTCTTTGCAATCACTCAGCAAACAGGTCAACTCTTTGTCGTCGATCTCAATTGCAATTTGTTTTACTACGGCCGCAATTCTATTCGGAATCGTTTTCCCTTTTGCGTACATTTCAATAATAACGTTTTTGAATAAAACGTACTGATCAAATATTGACTCGTTTCTATAGTAATAAAGTACAGATAAATCTAGTTCGCGTTCGGGGTCATAGCTGATGGGTAATATCAGTGTCGATATACACGAGGCCCAATTGTTAGCCTGATCTTCTCCAGAATTGCGGAACTCTGAAAGTCGTTCTAAAATGTGTTCTATAAAAAAATCAACGGAGTTGCTTTCTGATAAAACAAGAAGGTCATTAAGTTTGTTTTTAATCTCTTTTTGAGTGAAGTATTTTTCTATTTTTTTCAAATATTCTTTTGAGTTACTTTTATCTACTTCCTTTAAAAGGTGAGCTCTATTCTCCATAGACCACCAACTAAGTGACATCGCATCCACTGAGTCTAGAACGCTTTTGGCGCTTATACTGTCGCTCGCTAGCAATTGAACATTGAAAAGCTCTCGCAAACGAACAAATTCATGAAGTTCTTTTATCTGATTTTTAAATATCCCTAGTGTCCAATAGATGCTATTGCATTTGTCGATAAATCGAGTTGTCGAATACGCATTATAATAATTGGTTTCGTTATAGACGGGTAGAAGTGATTTAGGGAGCATTTTATTGGCGGCCAAACTCATGATTAGGTCTAATCGTTTGGCTTTATTAAGATCTCCCAGTTTTCTCAATATATTAAAAGCTGGGTTGATATTGTGGCCTGCGAGATATATTTTGGGATCGATGGACTCAAGATTCTTTTTCGCAGAGTTTTTCTTTGTCGCCATAAATTACACTCCTGTCCTACCCCAGTTCATCCTAATAAATTATTCTCAATATCAATGCTGAATATTTACAAATATCCACCACGATTTTGCCACTCTCCAATTGTAAGTTCAGCACTCTTCGGGGGGATTCATTTTGCGTAAATCCCAATGCATCGTTTCTTAAAAAGAACTCCCTAGAAAATACCAAAATTTCAGTCCGATAACAATTTTTCAAATTCTTCGATCAGGCTTTTTAAGTCGATTCCTAAGACTTTGCACAAATCGAAAACCTGCACGAGATCTAACCGACGTGTTTCACTTTCTACGCCACTCACAAACCAGCTTGGGTACGGCAAGACAAGTCAAAGCCCTTGCAGCAGCTCCGAAAGCGATAGACCCAAACCATCAGCAAGTACCTTGGCCGCGTCTAGGCTGGGATTGGCAGTGCCTGTCTCAATTCGTGACATGTATGTTCGGACAAAGCCACAACGATCAGCGAAAGCTTCCTGACTGAAGCCCTGACTGGTGCGTAGCTCTCGGATTCGTTGGCCGAAGCCCTTTCTTAGATTCTGATTTGGTTGCATCTCCGAATGATGGTCGGATGTGCTCCAATCGTGAACACACCAAATGATGACACACCAATTGATACATTGGTATTCTCGTCGCTCACCTTGCTAGACCTGACAGGAAATCACCATGAACGAAAAGTTGTTTTTTCTGACCAGCCAGAAGAAGAACACGAACCACATCTTGCACGTGATCATGACCGTCCTGACTGGAGGACTTTGGTTGATCGTGTGGGGTCTGACCATGCGGAGCAATGACGCTCACAACAAGAAACTGGACAAGCAAATCAATCAGATCATGCTCTACAAAACGCAAGGCTTGAGCGACGTGGACACCTACAAACAGATCAAGGTGGACAAGGCGAACTCTGACGTAATTCAAGGGCGAGTGATTTTTGTCGTATTGGTAGTGGTGTTCCTTTACTTCTACCTGCGGTAGAAAATTCGGTGCGATGCACGATGATTGGGAGGGGACCTTTCCTAAGAAGCCTTTTAGGATTGCTCCCCCACGCACTGACTAGTACTCAAGCAGCGGGACTGAAGGTCAACGAAGCATCATCAGGAAAGCGGAAGCTTTCAGTAGGATTACAACTGAAGTGATTCACACTGAAACGTGATTCACACTGAAGTCTGATTACATTGAAATTTATTACGGGTACTAATGAACGTCAGTGAATCCCGTACTTAAGAAGGTTGCTCTCAGGCTGTCGCCTGTCCGTGCTAAACCATGAACGAAGTTAAGAAGGTATAACATTATCAAGCAAGCTTGATGGTAGGTGCTAGGTTAGAAATGATTTACTTCGTTCATCAGTAATTTTTATTACTATTCTAGCAATGATAGACTTTCAAGAGTAATACCATCAGGCTGCCGCCTTGACTGTGCTAACTCTTCGGCTCCGCCGACAGTGCTACGTCGAGACGTCCCGTCTCCAGTACAAAGCTTTCGTTCGCTTCGCTCTCTCTTATATATCTGTCGTTAATACACGTTACTGCCCCCCCCTGACAGTCTTCCCGTCAGGGGTGAGTAAGCTTGATTCAGGCGGCGAGCAGTTCTCGTTGCCATTTCCGAATAGTGTGTCTTGAGACGCCAGTATTCCGTGCAATCGCTTTTATATCTTCGCCTTGCTCCAGCAGGCGTAATACTTCCTGTCGCTTCGGGTGCTCCTTTCGCCCTTGCTGCTTTTTCTCAGGTGCGTAGCTTGTCCAGAACGAGCTGAAGTCAATCTCAGCACCGAGGTTGGGGAGTATCTTCGGATGACGCTCCAAATACAATGCGATCCCCTTCAATGCTACTCTCGCGGCTTCGACGACACGCTGAATCTGTCTCACGCTCATGGGGTTGCGGTCGTGGTTCAGCAACCATTTTGACGCGCTATCTACTGATATTTCCGGCAGTCTGAGTAATCTAGTGACGTCAGCAGGAGATACGCTGTACTTGCCGTTAATCACTCCTGGCCCCGTATTGATGGCCCCTCGGACATAGTCGTCCAGCCAAGGGATGGGTGTCTCTTCAACCATGGCTATCGAAAATACCGCGTGCATCGGATTCTTAATGACCTGCTCTTTTCGACCTTTTCCACTTTTTACGCCCGTGAGCGGTTGAGCATTTGGGGCGGGTAGGGCGGAGACTGTCGCTATACTATTGTTATTCGCTACTGATATGAAAAGCGGGATTGGACTACCATCCTCGTCAGTAATGTAATTAGCCTGTGCTTGATTGGCCGCCGCTGGATAATGAATCGGTTCGGGATCATAGTCCGAGAAGGTGTAGCAGCCCAGCAGCTCGCCTGTATTCTTGTCGAAGACAAGGTTATCAATGGTGGAGGTGCTGTGCTTGATGAGTGTGGAGCGAATATCGGTTGCCGATACAGTGGTGTGAATCACTTTTTTGGGGGCGATGCTGGTCATTTTCGTTTCTCCTCTTCAGTTCATTTCGATAGGCGTTACCTCGGGTATTGCCGTTTGTTCATTTCAATATTTTGTTGAGGGTGTGCTTTGCCTGATATCGGCCATTACACCCCCGTATTCATTGGCTGAAACCCATGTAAAAACACCCAACCCATAGGGTAGGTAGGGGTAGGCTCTTTTACATGGATTTTCGTCAGTAAACAGTGGTGTTAGCTGCGAACCTGTAACAGCTCAAAGAACGCAGGGCTGACGTTCGCTAGCTCTCCAGCGTCTACCAAGGTGCCATTGCGGGACTTCAGCCTAGCTCGCTTATCGTACTTGGCCAAAATGGCATCGGATACTCGTATTGCTCGGTACTTCGCAGTAACCCTCAGCTTGACGCTTGAGCTAATGACTCTAACGATCAGATTTGACCCTCTATCTATAATGATGTAGTTCGACACTTTTATATTTCTCCTATGTTGTTTTGGGTTGGCGTTCACCTCTGATATTGGTTGTGCCGTTGGCGTTATTGCTAGGGTATGAGGAATCACACCCAGCGGAGTACTCCGCTAGGATGATCAGCGTTCTAAGGTTTTATTACTTCAAGCGTGCCTGAACGACTCGACAACTAAAGTCGATAGGCTTTCACTGGGAATTGCTAGCGGTCAGCCAGTTGTTCCAAGGCATCGTATGCCAGAGAATAAAGAGCTCGAATAACAGCATCTGAGGGTTCTGGCGTGACCGTCTCGGGATGAGTCTTTAACGCGATCATATGCTGGCGAATAAATGCCAACTCTTTTTCCATCTCGGAGACGGAGGGGCGCTCATCTGAGTGTTGATAGCTCTGATCAGAACAGAGCTCCAATGGGCCACTTTGAATGAGGAGATTATCGGCGATTTCGTGATCGCCATTAGCACGGAAATAGGCGGTCAGATTGGCCGGGGTGTTTGCTTCGGATGCAGCGGTGTTGAATTTTTGCATTACGTTTCTCCTTGTTCAGTTCAATAAATGGGCATAGTCCTCTCAGGTTGTGCCTGAATGGTTTGACGAATCTCAGACACAAAAAAACCGACTCAAGGTCGGCATCGTCGTCATCGTTCTATCTTCAAGAAGTAGTGAACTCTGTTAGCGTCGGTGCTTTGCCTCTTTTCTGAGTTGGATCATTTGTGGCTGATTCATCGTTAGTCTCTCGGTGTTGCTTTGACCGTCAGTGGTGGTTAGCCAATATATAGACAGCACTATACCGATCATCTGGCACTGTATGGGTGCGGGACGTGTTCGGCATGTTTTTCTGATGTGGTCATTCTACGCAGCTTGACACTTTCTGTCAAGGACTAGTTGACGCTGGGTGATAACTATGAAACGCACTGTGGAATCTAAGCACTCCCATCCCCATACGCCTCCAATAGACTTAATAAGCACAAAACCGGTTTCCGGCGAGGGAGAACGCCTCCTGCTTAGTCTACGCACCCATGTAAGCCCGTTAACACTGGGCAGAACGGAAGTGCTCGTTCGCAAGCAGGCGAATCTAGTGCTGGTTTTGACGCGGTTTTCGGAGGTAATGGGTGAGTTTCAGGAGCCGCCAACCTAAGTTCGTCAAGGTTGGCAGTCCGTTCGGTTGATCAGTCGATGAGGTGCAGTACGTCCCTGACATTTAGGTGAGAGTATCGTGCGACGGATCGCGTATCCCTGTGCCCTGAGACGATCATGATTTGAGCGTTGTTGAATCCTTTCTTCGCCACGTTGGTGATTCTGGTGTGCCTGAGTTGATGCAGCCTAACGCTACTATCTAGTCCAGCCTTAACACGTGCCAGACGCACGGCCTGAGAGACGGCATGCGGAGTGACCGTGAAAATCATGCCGTATGGATGGCGTTCCACAGTGGCCCACAGTTGGGCGAGTTCAAGAATCTCAACGGCTCGGTGGGTGAGAGGTACGGATCGAGTGCCGTTCTTCCCGTCGATCACATCGGCAATACGGTCTTTGAGGTGCAGGCAGTCTTTTGTCAGCTTCAGGATTTCAGAGCGCCGCATGGCAGTCTCATATGCCAGTTCGACAATGGGTTTCATGATGGGTGACAGCTTCGCCAGTAACCGCTCAAGCTCGCTTGCACTAATCACCTTGTCAGAAGACCGGTCGGGCTTTGGAAGTGCGATATCGCTTACAGGGTTGTGAATGTCGATCAACAACCCGCGTTTGGCGAATCGAAAGAAGCGGGACATGAAGGCGAGCTGCGTCCTGCACGTGGATGGCTTCACCTTCTTCAATCGCATAATCTTGAAGTCATTGATCATCTGCGGCGTGATTTCGTGAATGGGTTGGGTGAAGTGCTTGCCCAGATGCTCCACGATCCTCAGTGCGTGGTCGTAGCTGCCTTTCCCTTTGAGCATGGTTTCGCAGTAGGTCATGCCCAGCGTATATATAGTGTGATGCTTGCGTTCCACCGTCACGGCTTCGAGATGGTTCGCCCATAACTCTGCTTCAGCTTTGGTGCTGAAGGTTTTCGACTGTGGAGATTTACCCTTTACCCGTACCTGAGCGTTCCAGTTGCCGGACGGAAGTAAGCGGAAATTAGCCATTGTTGACGCCTCATAATGTGAATGGGCGTTCTGTGAAACCCTTGAGCACCAAGGCTTGGAGCTTGCTCAAGCAGACCTTGACATGGTGGGGGTCGTTGGTTCGAGTCCAATCGCGCCTACCAAACAAAATCCGCTCTGCTGGGCGGTCTAGAAGGGCTCACCGAAAGGTGAGCCCTTTTTTGTTGCCTGGAATTTTTGGCACAGCTTCGCCACACCCCGTTCACGGCGGACGGTGAGGCGGGCGATCAGAAGAAAAGCTGAGCCACCGCTAGCAGGCAGATGATTTGGACGAGCATTTGGCAGAGAATCTCGCCATTGAACGTTTCCATATGCGTTTGTCCGGCGTACATAGGGGTTTGCCTCCCTGTCGGTAACATTGCCGTGGGCAGCGGTGCACGAACCGCGCAGCTGCTTTGTTGAGTGTAGTGGCTGAATAAGAATCTTCACGCTGAGCCGACACAAGGCAATCACTCACAAAATTTATTGGTTTGCAGCACCAATTTTTCTTGTTGGACACCTCCCGCCCCCAGGCAGCAAAGTTGCCGCCATCGACGCTCGACCTTCCAGGTCAACAATAAAAAACCGAGCCGACTGCACGCCACTGTCCTGCTGTGAACCCTTTGTTCACATCCTGCTGTCATTGGCGCCGCAGCGCGCATTAAAGGACCTCACCGCCATGCAAACTGTTGTGAACTTATGGCCGCTGATCGGCGTGCTTGTGATCGTGGTTGGCTTTGTCTTGCGCTTCAATCCGCTCTTGGTGGTCACCGCCGCCGCCATCGCCACCGGGTTGGCTGCCCATTTCCCGCTAGAAAAAATCCTCGCGACCATGGGCGATGGTTTCCTTCAGACTCGCGCCCTGCAATTGATCCTGTTATTGCCCCTGGCGGTGATCGGCTTGCTGGAACGCCATGGCTTGCGCCTGCATGCGCAGAACTGGATCGCGCGTTTTGAGCGGGCCACGGTCGGGCGTTTGCTGATTATCTACCTGTTTGTGCGCGAGTCGACGGCGGCCATGGGGCTGACCAGTCTCGGCGGGCATCCGCAGATGGTGCGACCGCTGCTGGCACCAATGGCTGAAGGTGCGGCGGAAAAACGCTACGGCAAACTGCCGGACAAGGTGCGTCACAAGGTGTTGGCGATGTGTGCCGCCACCGATAACGTCGGGCTGTTTTTTGGCGAAGACATCTTTGTCGCGTTTGGTGCGATTGCGTTGATGCACACCTTCCTGCTGGGTTTGGGGATTGATGTGGAGCCACTGCACATCGCGGTGTGGGGCATTCCCACGGCGATCTGCGCCTTCATTATTCACGCGGTCCGCCTGCATCGGTTCGATCGACGATTGACCCGTGAGATGACTGCCGTCGCCACGCCAGTGGAGGCTGCGCAATGATCATTTCCATTCAATACTTGTACTGGCTGGCCGGTGTGTTGCTGCTGATCACTGCGGGCATGATCCTGCTCGATCGCAGCCACCCCAAGCGCTGGTCCAGCGCGTTGTTCTGGCTGTTGTTCGCCATTCCGTTCCTGGTGGGGGAGCGCTTGCCGTCGGTGGTGATCGGCGCGGGCGTGGTGGTCATGGCATTGATCGCCGGTCTGGGCGGCGTGGGGCGTGGCACCCATGCCCAATTGCACGACAAGGCGTCCCGAGCGAGTGCCGGTCGCCTGGGCCACAAGTTGTTTATCCCGGCGCTGGCGATTCCCCTGACTACGGTGATTGGCTCGGTCTTGCTCAAGCACACCGAGATCGGCGGCGTACCGTTGCTGGACCCGAAAAACACCACGTTCGTCTCCCTGGGGATCGGCTGCCTGATTGCCCTGGGCCTGGCCTGCTGGCTGACTCGCGATACGCCGGTGCAAGCCTTGCGCGAATCCCGTCGCCTCACCGAGGCACTGGGTTGGGCCATGGTGTTGCCGCAGATGCTGGCAATGCTCGGGCTGCTGTTCAACGAAGCCGGAGTCGGCACTGCGGTTGCCCACGTCACCACGACTTACATCAACCTGGATTTCAAGTTGGTGGCGGTGATGGTTTACGTGCTGGGCATGGCGCTGTTTACGGTAATCATGGGTAACGGTTTCGCCGCGTTTCCGGTGATGACCGGCGGCGTCGGCGTGCCGGTGCTGGTCGGCATCTACGGTGGCAACCCGGCGGTGATGGCGGCGATCGGCATGTTTTCCGGCTATTGCGGTACGCTGATGACCCCGATGGCGGCCAACTACAATATCGTGCCGGCAGCGTTGCTGGAACTGCCGGACAAAAACGCGGTGATCAAGGCGCAGTTGCCGACCGCGTTGATGATGCTGGTGGTCAATATTGTCCTGCTTTATCTGTTGATGTGAGGTCAGGATGCACACCTTACTGCTGGCGGGTTCGAGCCCTTCGCTTACGATCGCGTGAGCCCGTCGTGGGAAGTTATGCGGCCGTGCGCTGTCCCGCCAGCTCTGCTGGCGTTTACAACCGCCGAGGTGATCCGTAGATTGCATCGGGTCTATTTTTGTCGCCGCCTACAAGGAAGCCACGCCGTGTCCATCCCTGGTCCTGCTGTATTTGCCCAGCGTTACCGCGCCTTCTTGTTCGATATGGACGGCACCTTGCTCAACTCCATTGCGGCTGCAGAACGGGTGTGGAGTATCTGGGCTGAACGTCATGGTCTGGATGTGGCGGCGTTCCTGACCACCATTCATGGCGCCCGCGCGATCGATACGATCAAGCGTCAGGCGCTGCCTGGAGTCGACCCTGAGGCTGAGGCGCAATGGATCACCGAGGCTGAGCTGAATGATGTCGAAGGGGTCGTTGCGATTCCCGGCGCTGTTGCGTTCTTGAGCAGTGTGCCCGGTGATCAATGGGGGTTGGTGACGTCCGCTCCCAGGGAGTTGGCGCTACGGCGCCTGCAGGCGGCCGGCATCAGTCCGCCGGCGGTGTGGGTGACGGCCGAGGATGTCGACAACGGCAAGCCCGACCCCGCCTGCTATGTGCTCGCCGCGCAGCGTCTGGGTGTCGCGGCCCAGGACTGCCTGGTATTTGAAGATGCAACGGTAGGGATTCGAGCGGGGGAGGCGGCGGGCGCGGATGTGATGGTCGTGACTTCGACGCACCTGACCCTCATGGTGACGGCGCATGCTTCTATCGACGGGTATGAACAGATTCAGGTGCAGCGCGACGCTGAAGGCTTGCTGCGCGTCGAGCGCCGAATGGATTGAGAGGAAAGGCTGCGCCCTCTACCGGCCCTGGCCTTCTTCGCAAGTGCTGGGTGCGCCGGGCATCTGCAACGGATAACTTTTCACACCCCGGCGCGATAGCGCCATCTCCCTGAGTATCTCGTTGGCAAGTCGGGCAATCGCTTCTTCGCCGCGATAGTGTGCGCGCACGATGCCGGTGATCGTGAAGTGGTCGGTGTTCGGGCCGCTGAGAATGGCTGAAAGGGTGCCGTCAGCATGCAATGTGCAGGCGACCTTATAGCTGGGTAAGCGTGATGCCAGTGCAGATTCGATTTGGGATTTGCTCAGGGTGTCCATCGGCTTCAGCGCCTTTCAACTGACCGTGCAAGGGCAAGCATAGGTGCTGGGGCGGGGCTGTAAATACCGGCGATCTGATAGCGAGGCATTGGCGATCAACGTGCAGTTCTCCGGTGTCCCCCCAGAGCCGCGCGCTGGCACATTTTGCGCTGGACGGTTTTCTGGATTGGCTGGAGGCAGAATACAAACAGGTAGCCGCCGAGCAACAGCGTCAAGTCTAGCCACGAGGGTACATCGGTGACGTAGATGCCTTTGATTTCGAATCTCAAACCGCATTCCAACCCCGCAAAGACGAACCCGATGAGCAGGGCGATCATCCAGGAGCGGGCGGCAAAGGGGCGCTTCGTGGTAGGCCTCATCGATGTGCTCCTGAGTGCACTCGTATGGGGGAAGAGGGTTTCACGAGATTCGGCCGCGAATCATGCAACAAGTTCCGGGCGTGATGACAGTTTCATCTTTCAGCGACGATGAAGGGGTGGGACACGCTGAGCGCGAAAAGAACGCGAGCAGGCCAAAAGGGTTTTCGCCAGCCGTTACAGTGAACGAAAAGGCTGGCTACTGAAGGCGCTTCAAGGCGTCTGGTTTTTATCTGGCGCCGTCAGGCCAGCCTGGATGCGCTGGTAAATCTCCTCGCGATGCACGGCAACATCCTTAGGTGCATTGATGCCGATTCTTACTTGCTGGCCGCTGACGCCCAGAATGGTGATCGTAATGTCATCACCGATGTTTATGCTTTCACCAACTTTACGGGTGAGTATCAGCATGGACTTCTCCTTGATTACCTTTAAGGACACATGATTCAGACAGGGCAGGTGTCGGATGTGTGTAGCTTACTGCTAAGCGCTTCCCTGTGACTGCCTCTTTTAGGACGCATAGAGGCGACATTAATTCCCATGGCGTCATCATACAGGTCTGCGATACATGATTCGCATTGTTTAAGCCAACGTTTATGACCGCCAGAACAGACAGTGGATGATAAAGTTGCCTCTTTATCCTTAAAGGAGCAGGGCAGTGCGTAAAGTAGCGATGGCAATGGCGGTGTTGGCATTGGCCGGTTGCGGTGAAGGCAAGCGTGTCGAAGAGCCCAAGGCGAAGCCGGCCGTGACTGAAAGCCAGCCGCAAATCGGTGCGATTGCCGCCCAGGAATGGGACGTGCGCGTAGGCCCGCCGGACCACAAGCTGCAGGCGATCACCGACCTGACCGCCTGGTTGCTGGAGCATGGTTTCAATTTTTATATCGTGAAGGAAGACGGCAAGGACGTGGTGCTGTTGGGGCCATTTCCTACCCAGGCCGAGGCTGAAGCCAAGCAGGCCCTGCTTACGGAAAAGCTGGCCCGCGCCAAGAAAAACGATACCGAGTCGCAGGTTATCGAACACAAGGTCGCGCAGTAACCGGAAGATTGAGCGGGGAAATGCCGATTTTTCCCGCTCGTTTTCAGCCGCAGGCTTTCAGATTTACCGGGCCGACGAACTCATTCCCACGCCCCATCACACAGGCCACCGTCTGATTGCGCTGGCGCTCCCAGGGCTGCACCGGATAGGTCTTGTTCCAGGCTTCGTACAGTTGACGATCCTGTTTCGACAGGCGCAAGCCGTATTGTTTGCTCATGTAAAAATACGTCCGTGCGATCATCCCGCGAATGGACGGGCGCGGCATGACCTTCTTGGCCTTGAAGTCGACCTGGGTCAGGCATGAGCCGTACTGTCCACTTTGCACCGGCAGCCAGCCAAAACTGAAGTTGTTCCGGTCGCCATTGACCTCGCCGATGCTCGGCACGAGGTTGTGCAGGTCGGCTTCAGCACGTTTGAACACGTCGTCATGCCGCGTACAGTTCTTACGCCCGCCATTCTGCCAGCACTGGCGCTGATGCCCGATCTGCCAGGCCGGCACGATATGTTCCCACTCGATGCGCGCGGCGCGGTTAGCGTTTTTGCGTGGGATGTAGCCGCAGGCTTTCAGGTCCACGCGGTTGCCCGTGTATTTGCAGCCGCAATAGAACTCGGTGGATTGCGGTGCGTAGAGCTTCCAGGCGATTTTCTTGGCTTCGCTGAACGTTCGGGGCGCTTGGGCATGGGCAGTGACGGCAAAAAACAGGCAAAAAAACACAGCAGTAAAACGGACACTCATTGAATCAATCTTCCTTCGGCACAACCCAGAAAATCTGCACGCCACCGTCGTCCCGGTGAGCGAGTGTGACGTTGTCGTTCTCCGCAATTTCTTCCAGCAAGCGTTGCCATTCGTCCTCCGGCTCATCCGGCAGACGGAAGATCAGGGCCGCCTTGGCTTTCTGGGCGTTGGTCGAATTGATGATTTTTTGCACACGAAGGGCCAGGCGTTCATAGGCGTCAGGCGGGGTTGGCACTGCGGAAGAGGATTTTGCCACGGCGGATTCCTTAATAAGCTGTACGTGCATACAGTATTTGACTGTGGGCGATTTCGCAACTGCTTAAAACTCAGCACGCTCGTCTGACAGCGATTTAGGCGAATTGATGTAGGGCGGGGAGGTGGGTAGCGAGGGTTCTGCGGGGAAGCAGGGGCGAGCGAATCCGCCCCTGCACAGGTGTCACCAGGAATCAGTATTCCCAGAACATCCGTTGCAGCTCTTTGCTGTCCTGAGTCTTGGTCAGGGCAACCATCGCCAGGATCCGCGCTTTCTGCGGATTCAGGTCATGGGCAGCCACCCAGTCATACTTGTCGTCAGGCTGTTCGGCGTTGCGCAGCACGAAACCGCCGGCATTCACGTGGGAGGAGCGAATGATTTGCACGCCTTGCTTACGCAGTTCCTGCAGAGCCGGGACGACCTTGGAGGACACCGAACCGTTGCCAGTGCCTGCATAGATGATTGCTTTGGCGCCGGCCTGGGCCAGGGCCTTGGCGGCAGTGTCGCTCACGTTGCCGTAACCGTAGGCGATTTCGACGTCAGGCAGGCTCTTGATGGTCTTGATGTCGAATTCAGAATCCATGGTGTGGCGCTTGGCCGGCAGGCGGAACCAGTAGGATTTGCCTTCAACCACCATGCCCAACGGGCCCCATGGGCTCTTGAATGCTTCGGTCTTGATGTTGATCATCTTGCTGACATCGCGACCTGATTGGATCTCGTCGTTCATGGTCACCAGCACGCCCTTGCCGCGGGCATCCTTGCTGCCAGCGACGGCGACGGCGTTGTACAGGTTGAGCATGCCGTCTGCCGACATGGCGGTGCCTGGGCGCATGGACCCGACTACAACGATGGGCTTGTCGGTTTTTTCCACGAGGTTCAGGAAGTAAGCGGTTTCTTCCAGGGTGTCGGTGCCGTGGGTGATCACGATGCCGTCGACGTCCTTGCTGTCAGCCAGTTCGGCGACGCGGCGACCCAGTTGCAGCAGGTTTTCGTTGTTGATGCTTTCGGACGCAATTTGCATCACTTGCTCGCCACGCACATTGGCGACCTGGCTAAGCTCCGGAACACCGGCGATCAATTGCTCGATGCCGACTTTGGCTGCCTGGTAGGTGGCGCTGTTAGCGGCGCTGGCGCCGGCACCGGCAATGGTGCCACCCGTGGCGAGGATCACTACGTTGGAGAGTTTGGCTTTGGTTTCGACGTCTTTTGCCTGAG
Organism: Pseudomonas emilianonis; assembly: GCF_023072625.1. Taxonomy (NCBI): domain Bacteria; kingdom Pseudomonadati; phylum Pseudomonadota; class Gammaproteobacteria; order Pseudomonadales; family Pseudomonadaceae; genus Pseudomonas; species Pseudomonas emilianonis. Next base: position 30,214 of record NZ_JAKNRV010000005.1, on the reverse strand, counting down.
CGGCAACGGGGAACAGCAGCAGAAGGGCTAGGGCGCCCGGAACAATGGTCTTCAATGCAGATTTCATTATTTTTCTCTCTGGTTTTTGATGAGTGCGGTAGCAAGTTCATCTAGAGCGCTCGAGCGGTTCTGAACGCATCGAGGTGCTGGGAGGGAGCAGGATTTGTACCAGCCTGAAACTGCCGGTCGTTATTATTTAACCTACTGATTTTATTGGTATTTAATTCGCGTTTAGAGTGGTTTATCTAAACGATTGTCCGGCTTTCCGAACAAAGGGCGGGTGTTGCGTTCGGTTGTCCGAAAATAATGACGAGATAGTCGCGTGCGGTGTATGTCATCGACGTCACGGCCTGTCGTTTTAGAAAACGATCCGGCGGCGGCGATGTTTAATAACCCAGCGTGACAGGCTAGAGAGTAGGGGCTAGAGGGCTTGGAGGGCGTGCGGTTTTCTTCCGTTGACAAATCCCGACAAGGTTCTCATAGTTTGATCAACGCAAACGTTTGCGAGATGTTTCATGGGGGCGCCCTGAACCTCTTGAAAGCTCGTATCAGCCGCCCGGGTGGGAGGGCTGCCGAAGTGTTCTTCGGTGCAAGCGTTGCTCACAATAATCATAAGATCGGAGTGAACCCATGAAGCTGCCATTCGCTGGACGTCTTCTTGCTGTCGCTGTGCTTGCCGCCGCATCTGCTGCGCTGCCTTTCTCTTCTGCATTCGCTGATGACGCCGCCGCCAAACCCAAGGTCGGCCTGGTGATGAAGTCCCTCGCCAATGAATTCTTCGTCACCATGCTAGAAGGCGCGAAGGACTACCAGAAGTCCCACGCCGCGGATTTCGACATGATCAGCAACGGTATCAAGAACGAAACCGATACCAGCGCGCAGATCGATATTGTCAACCAGATGATCCTCGCCAAAGTGAACGCCATCGTCATTGCGCCGGCTGACTCCAAGGCACTGGTCACCGTGCTGAAAAAAGCCTCCGATGCCGGCATTAAGGTCGTCAATATCGACAACCGCCTGGACCCGGGCGTGCTGAAAAGCAAAAACCTCGATATTCCCTTCGTCGGCCCGGACAACCGCAAGGGCTCCAAGCTGGTGGGTGACTACCTGGCCAAGCAACTGGCTGCGGGTGACAAGGTCGGCATCATCGAAGGCGTACCGACCACCACCAACGCGCAGCAGCGCACTGCAGGCTACAAGGATGCGATGGACGCGGCTGGCATGAAGATCGTCTCCACCCAATCCGGCAACTGGGAAATCGACCAAGGCCAGAAAGTCGCCTCTGCGATGCTGAGCGAATATCCGGACCTCAAGGCACTGTTGGCCGGTAACGACAACATGGCCCTGGGCGCTGTCTCCGCAGTGCGCGCGGCAGGCAAGGCCGGCAAGGTGCTGGTCGTGGGCTACGACAACATCGAAGCGATCAAGCCGATGCTGCAGGACGGCCGTATCCTGGCGACAGCCGACCAGGCTGCCGCACAGCAGGCTGTGTTTGGTATCCAGAACGCGCTCAAGCTGGTCAAGGGTGAGAAGGTAGACGCTCAAGACGGCGCGATCGAAACCCCGGTCGAACTCGTCCTCAAGAAATAATCCTGGCTGCACCCAACAGCGTCCGCTCACCCTGAGCGGACGCCTGGAGATTTTCCTATGTCATCTTCCGCCCCGAATGCTGTCCTCTCGGTCAGCGGTATCGGTAAGACCTATGCCCAGCCGGTTCTATCCGACATCACCCTGACGCTCAATCGCGGGGAAGTGCTGGCGCTGACCGGTGAAAACGGCGCAGGCAAAAGTACCTTGTCGAAGATCATCGGCGGGCTGGTCACACCGACCACCGGGCACATGCAATTCAGCGGTCAGGACTACCGCCCCGGCAGCCGCACCCAGGCCGAAGAGCTGGGCGTGCGCATGGTCATGCAGGAACTCAACCTGCTGCCGACGCTGACCGTTGCCGAAAACCTGTTCCTGGACAACCTGCCGAACCACTGTGGCTGGATCAGCCGCAAGCAACTGCGTAGCGCGGCGATCGAAGCAATGGCCCAGGTTGGCCTGGATGCGATCGACCCGGACACTCTGGTCGGTAGCCTGGGCATCGGCCATCAGCAAATGGTCGAGATCGCCCGTAACCTGATCGGCGACTGCCATGTGCTGATCCTCGATGAACCCACGGCGATGTTGACCGCCCGTGAAGTCGAGATGCTGTTTGAGCAAATCACCCGCCTGCAGGCCAGGGGCGTGGCGATCATTTATATTTCGCATCGGCTCGAAGAGTTGGCCCGTGTCGCCCAACGCATTGCGGTACTGCGTGACGGCAAACTGGTCTGCGTCGAGCCGATGGCCAATTACAACAGTGAGCAACTGGTGACCTTGATGGTCGGTCGCGAGCTGGGCGAACACATTGACCTTGGACCACGTACCATCGGCGGCCCGGCCTTGACGGTAAAAGGACTGACTCGTGCCGACAAAGTCCGCGACGTCTCCTTTGAAGTGCGTGCCGGCGAGATCTATGGCATCTCCGGCCTGATCGGCGCCGGCCGCACGGAATTGCTGCGCCTGATCTTCGGTGCCGACCTGGCCGACAGTGGCACCGTTGCCCTGGGGTCGCCGGCCCAAGTGGTCAGCATTCGCTCGCCGGTCGACGCGGTGGGTCACGGCATCGCCTTGATCACCGAAGACCGCAAGGGCGAAGGCCTGCTGCTGACGCAATCCATCAGCGCGAATATCGCCCTGGGCAACATGCCGGAAATTTCCGGCGGCGGCGTGGTAAATAGTCGCGACGAAACAGCTCTGGCCAAGCGTCAGATCGATGCCATGCGCATCCGCAGTTCCAGCCCGGCGCAATTGGTGTCCGAACTGTCCGGCGGCAACCAGCAGAAAGTCGTGATTGGCCGCTGGCTGGAGCGCGACTGCTCGGTGATGCTGTTCGATGAGCCGACCCGCGGCATCGACGTGGGTGCCAAGTTCGACATTTATGCGTTGCTCGGTGAATTGACCCGTCAGGGCAAAGCGCTGGTGGTGGTGTCCAGCGACCTGCGTGAGCTGATGTTGATCTGTGACCGCATCGGCGTGCTGTCTGCCGGGCGCTTGATCGAGACCTTCGAGCGCGACAGCTGGACCCAGGATGAATTGCTCGCCGCCGCCTTTGCCGGCTATCAGAAACGTGACGCGCTGCTCAACGACGCAGCGCTTAGGGATGCCCAATGAAAACAACAACTTCGCCCGGTAAAGCGGGTGGTAACTTTTACGGCATGGGCACCTACTTGGGGCTGGCGGGTGCGTTGCTGGCGATGATTGCGCTGTTCTCGGTGCTCAGTGATCACTTCCTGTCCTACGACACTTTCAGCACCCTGGCCAACCAGATCCCGGACCTGATGGTGCTGGCGGTGGGCATGACCTTCATCCTGATCATCGGCGGTATCGACCTGTCGGTGGGCTCGGTGCTGGCCCTGGCGGCGTCGGCGGTCAGCGTGGCGATTCTCAGCTGGGGCTGGAGCGTGTTGCCGGCCGCCGTGCTTGGCATGGGTTGCGCCGCGTTGGCTGGCACCATCACCGGCTCGATCACCGTGGCCTGGCGAATCCCGTCGTTTATTGTGTCTCTCGGCGTGCTGGAAATGGCGCGCGGCGTGGCGTACCAGATGACTGGTTCGCGCACGGCCTATATCGGTGACTCCTTTGCCTGGCTGTCCAACCCGATTGCCTTCGGGATTTCGCCCTCGTTCATCATCGCTTTGCTGGTGATCGTCGCCGCCCAACTGGTGTTGACCCGTACTGTATTCGGCCGTTACTTGATCGGTATCGGTACGAATGAAGAGGCTGTGCGTCTGGCCGGGATCAATCCCAAGCCTTACAAGATCCTGGTGTTTAGTCTGATGGGCCTGCTGGCCGGTGTCGCGGCGCTGTTCCAGATCTCGCGCCTGGAAGCGGCGGACCCGAACGCCGGGTCCGGTCTGGAGCTGCAAGTGATCGCGGCGGTGGTGATCGGCGGCACGAGCCTGATGGGCGGACGCGGCTCGGTGATCAGCACGTTCTTCGGTGTGTTGATTATTTCGGTGCTGGCGGCTGGCCTTGCGCAGATCGGTGCCACGGAACCCACCAAACGCATCATCACCGGTGCCGTGATCGTGATTGCCGTGGTCCTCGATACCTACCGCAGCCAACGCGCAAGTCGGCGGGGCTGAACCATGGCGACGATTAAGGATGTGGCGGCGCTTGCAGGTATTTCCTACACCACCGTGTCTCACGTAGTGAACAAGACGCGCCCAGTCAGCGAGCCGGTACGCCTCAAGGTGGAAGCCGCGATCAAGCAACTGGACTATGTGCCCAGCGCCGTGGCGCGTTCGCTCAAGGCCAAGACCACCGCCACCATCGGCCTGCTGGTGCCGAACAGCCTCAACCCGTATTTCGCCGAGCTGGCCCGGGGGATCGAGGACTATTGCGAGCGCAACGGCTATTGCGTGATCCTCTGCAACTCCGACGACAACGCGGAAAAACAACGCAGTTACTTGCGGGTGTTACTGGAGAAGCGCGTCGACGGTTTGATCGTGACCTCGGTGGGCGGCGACGACAGCGGCCTTGCCGCGGGCTTGAACGCGGTGCGCACGCCTATGGTGATCGTCGACCGGGCGCTGGACGGTATTGATGTCGACCAGGTGCGCATTGATCATGAGCAGGGCGCTTACTTGGCGACCCGACATTTGCTTGAACTGGGCCATCGGGATATCGCCTGCATCGGCGGTCCCGGCCATACCCGCGTGGCGCAAATGCGTCTGGCTGGGTATCACCGCGCTTTGCGCGAGGCGGGCGTCGATGTGGCAGCCAATCGCACCCAGGAAAGTGACTTCACCAGCATCGGCGGTTATGCCGCGGCGGTGAAGTTGCTGTCGGAAAACCCGCCGAGCGCGATTTTCGCCAGCAACGACATGATCGGTTTCGGCGTATTGCGTGCAGCGGCCGAGCGCAACATCCGCGTGCCGAGTGAATTGTCGGTGATCGGCTTCGATGACATTCAAATGGGCCGTTACGTGTACCCGGCGCTGACCACGGTCGGGCAGTCGATCGTGCAATTGGGCGAGACGGCGGCCGAGTTGTTACTGCGACGAATTGCTACCCCCCAACTGCCGATCGATCAACGCATCGTGACGCCAAGTATTGTCTTGCGTGAGTCGACGGCGCCACTCGCCGGTGTGTTCGCCCAATACCGTTGAACCGAATTGATGAGTACTGATGTATGCCCGCAAAAGTAGTGGTAGTAGGCAGCTTGAATATGGACCTGGTGACCCGTGCCAGTCGGCTGCCCCGCGCCGGTGAAACCCTGATAGGCCAGTCGTTCTCCACCGTCCCCGGTGGCAAGGGCGCCAACCAGGCCGTCGCGTCGGCGCGGCTGGGGGCCGAGGTTGCGATGATCGGTTGCGTCGGCACTGACGCCTACGGCGGCCAATTGCGCGATGCGTTGCTGGTGGAAGGCATCGATTGCCAGGCTGTGAGCCGCGTCGACGGTTCCAGCGGTGTGGCGTTGATTGTGGTGGATGACAGTAGCCAGAATGCGATCGTGATCGTTGCCGGCAGTAACGGCGAGCTGATGCCCGCTTCGTTGCAGGCGGCTGACGCGGTGTTGCAGGCCGCCGACGTAATCGTCTGTCAGCTTGAAGTGCCGCTGGAGACCGTCGGTTATGCGCTCAAGCGCGGGCGTGAACTGGGTAAGACGGTGATCCTCAATCCGGCCCCGGCCAGCGGTCCTTTACCGGCGCAGTGGTACGCCTCGATCGATTACCTGATCCCCAACGAAAGCGAAGCCACCGCCCTGAGTGGCGTGACGGTGGACTCCCTGGACAGCGCCAAGCTCGCCGCGATGCAGTTGATCAAGGCTGGCGCCGGTAAAGTCATCATCACCCTAGGTGCTCAGGGCGCACTGTTCAGCGACGGCAAGCGTTTTGAGCATCTGGCGGCGCCAAAGGTCAAGGCGGTGGATACCACGGCTGCCGGTGACACGTTTGTCGGCGGCTTTGCCGCAGCGCTGGCCGATGGCAAAAGCGAAGCCGAGGCTATTCGTTTTGGCCAGGTGGCGGCCGCGCTGTCAGTCACCCGCGCGGGTGCGCAACCCTCCATTCCTACGCTGCACGACGTTCAAGGTTTTGTGTCCTCATGAAAAAGACACCGCTGCTCAATATTGCCCTGTCACGCCTGATCGCCTCCCTTGGTCATGGCGACATCCTGGTTATCGGTGATGCGGGCCTGCCCGTGCCGCCGGGCGTCGAGTTGATCGACCTGGCACTGACCCAGGGCATTCCCGACTTCATCAGCACCTTGCGCGTTGTGCTCAGTGAAATGCAGGTGGAAAACCATGTGCTGGCCGAAGAAATCCTGCTCAAGCAACCGCCGGCACTCAGTGCGCTCAACGCCCTGACCGACCAGGCGGCGCTCGGCGAGCGGCGCCTGGTCAGCCATGAAGCCTTCAAGCAATTGAGTCGCGGTGCGCGTGCCATTGTCCGCACGGGCGAGTGCCAGCCTTATTGCAATATCGCGCTGGTGTCCGGCGTAACGTTCTAGAGTCCCCCTACGACAAGGAGTGTTTTATGCAACGACGTCTTCCAACCCTGAAAAATCTGTTCCGGAGTGTTCTGCTTTTGTCCGCACTCACCGCAGCGAGCGCCCAAGCGGCGGAAAAAATCGACCTGATCATCGACACCGACCCAGGTGCCGACGATGTGGTGGCCTTACTGTTTGCGATGGCTTCCCCGGATGAGTTGAACATTCGGGCGCTGACCACCGTCGCCGGCAATGTGCGCCTGGACAAGACTTCGCGTAACGCGCGCCTGGCCCGTGAGTGGGCAGGGCGTGAGGAGATCCCGGTGTACGCGGGCGCGCCGAAGCCGCTGCTGCGCAAGCCGATCTACGCCGAAAATATCCACGGCAAGGAGGGCATCTCCGGTGTCGCCGTACACGAGCCGAAAAAAGGCCTGGCCGAAGGCAATGCCGTTGATTACCTGATCAAGACCCTGAGCACCGCCAAGCCCCACAGCATCACCATCGCCATGCTTGGCCCGCAGACCAACCTGGCGCTGGCGCTGACCCAGGCGCCTGAAATCACCCAAGGCATCAAGGAAGTGGTAGTGATGGGGGGCGCGCACTTCAATGGCGGCAATATCACACCGGTGGCCGAGTTCAACCTGTTCGCCGACCCGGTCGCGGCCGAGATTGTGCTCAAGAGCGGCGTCAAGCTGACCTATCTGCCGTTGGACGTGACCCACAAGGTGCTGACCAGTGAGGCGCGCCTGAAGAAAATCGCTGACATCAAGAACAATGCGAGCAAAGTCGTCGGCGATATTCTCAATGAATACGTAAAGGGCGATATGGAGCACTACGGCATTCCTGGCGGCCCGGTGCACGACGCTACGGTCATCGCGTACCTGCTCAAACCGTCGTTGTTCAGTGGGCGTCAGGCCAATATGGTGGTGGACAGCCGCGAAGGACCGACCTTTGGCCAGACCATCGTCGATTGGTATGACGGCCTGAAGCAGGAAAAGAATGTGTTCTGGGTTGAGAATGGCGACGCCCAGGGCTTTTTCGATCTGCTGACCGAGCGCCTGGCGCGCCTGAAGTAAGGTGATTGCCGGTCGGCGCTCGCCGGCCGGTTCTTATTCGCGCCCGGGGTTGTGCGCGCCCATGTGATTGGCCGGGTATTTCTCGAAAACCTGGCCAATGAACGCTTGCGCGGCCTGGGTACCCAACTCCTTGACCAGCAGGTCGATACCGATGATCGCCAATTCTTCCGGGCTTCCGGGGCTGTAGGAGCTCTGCCCTTGGGGCCACTTGGCTTTGATGTCGGCTTGGAGCGTTACGGTGGTCATGGGGGACTCGCGAGCAGGAAGTACGGGGTAATGCGCTAAAACGCGGTTCTTACTCCGCCAGTTAACCATTTTGTACGGCATTTGGCACTGCTACTTATGCATGAGGTACTTCGGAATGGGGCCGGCCGTGTGCGACACTGTCAGCCTGTTTTAATTGCCGGGGAACACCGCGTGCAGATCGACTTGAACAACCCCGAGAACCTGACACTGAGCGCCGTGCGCCAACTGCTCGCCAGTGCCAGCGACGATGAACACACCCAATTGCGAGTCACCAGGGCTGGTATTGCCTACATCTCCTCCGGCCAGGCCGTCGGGGGCGTCGATATCGATGGGTTGCTGTTTCGCCTGGAAACCTGGGCCAAGGGCTCCGGTTACGTCGGAAATGTGGCCGCCAGCGATGAGGTCTGGGTCACGCAGATTTTCAATGCGTTGAAACAGAATTGGCCAAAACCGCCGTTTGACTACATCGATATCTACTGAATTCGTTCATATCTGGTGACGATTGACCGGGCGAATGCTTGCCCTGAGTCAGGCAGACTTGCCAGCGGGCGATTTACGTCTTGAAACCAATCCGCCTGACTGCTGTCGCACGATCTCTGTCCATTTTTTATCATAGGAGGCTTCATGCCTTGGAAGCTCGCATCATTCGGTACTTTGTTGGCGGCACTCGCGTTGGCGGGTTGCAGCACCCCGGGTACCTCTGAGCCAGCCAAAGACGCCGCCGTGACCGATGCCGGTCATAGCCGCTGTGAGGCGAAGGCCGCCGAGTTCACGATCGGCCAGAAAGCCTCGCCCCAGTTGCTGGAGCAGGCGCGTACCCGTGCCGGTGCGCAGAACGCCCGAATTCTCAAGCCTAACGATATGATCACCCTGGAATACCGTTCCGACCGCCTGAACCTGAACACCGACGACAATCTGGTGATCACCCGGGTCAATTGCGGCTGATAGCCACAGGCTTTTGCAGCGCCCATAAAAAACCCCGTCACATGGACGGGGTTTTTTTAGCTCAGCGGAGAATTACTCGCCGCGAACCTGTGCAGCTTGCATACCCTTTTGGCCTTTCTCAGCCACGAAGGAAACGGTTTGGCCTTCTTTCAGGCTTTTGAAACCGTCGCTTTCGATAGCTTTGAAGTGTACGAACAGGTCGTCACCGCCACCTTGAGGAGTGATGAAGCCGAAGCCTTTTTCATCGTTGAACCATTTAACGGTGCCGGTTTGGCGATTAGACATGGTGTATCTCCAAGAAACATATATTTTCAGTAGTGCTGTGCTGCTCAGGCCAACTGGGCACACTGGGCTATCATAGTCGAAATGTTCGGCTTGGGAGCCCCCCCAAGGCACTGTTTGCTAATCAATAGCCTTGGGTTTAGTCCTTCGGTGGGCTGAAAGCCCCGATCTACGGGGCTTCTGCACGAAATATCAACTGGTAAAAAAAGCCGTAAAAGCTGCGTAATTTGTGCGAAATGGCAGTTTTAAGAGGGTTTTTACTGAAAAACTGCCATCCGAATCGCGGTGATTCTTACTTTTTCTTCACGACTTTGCAGGACGAAATCGCCGCGACCGCTTTGTTTTTTAGCGCCTGGCTCGCGTTCTGGTTCGTCATGAGTTCCTTGATTTCCGCGGTGCTCAATTCGGCATTGATCTTGTCGGCGCCGCATTCGCAGTGTTGTTTGGCGGTTTTGATGTCCACGTTCTGGCTGGCGGCTGAGCTGCAGTCTTTAACGAACGCGTCCCTGGCACCCGCAGGCCAGTTCGAAGGGGCTGCTGCGTGTGCGCCAAGGGAGATAAGGGTAAGGGATGCTGCAAGCGCAAAAGTTGAGGAAAAACGCATCATTAAATGCTCCAAAGTCGTGAGGACGAACGGCGATTCTCGATGGATTTGAGGGCCGGCGTACAGCTCAAGTTCACTTTTTCCCCTATAAAGGCGGGAATTTGTTATTACCTGCGGCGCTGCGGGCGCGATGACCGTTCATCTGTGCTAGCATCTTGCGCTTGGCTATTTCCGGGCGCGCCAAATGCCGCCTTGCCATGTTCCTTTTTTTTCCACTCCAGTCACTCTGGTTCGATCATCGGTTGGCCGAAAGGCTCCTGCCGCTGTAAGGCAGGCGTTCATCACTGAACGGCCTGGTATTGGATCTTGTACTGGCTCATCCCAACCCACGTGACCTTTGGTAGGGGTCACCACTAGGAGAGGAGGCGCCATGCCAACTATTACTCTTCCCGACGGCAGTCAACGTTCATTCGATCATTCGGTTTCCGTAGCCGAGGTCGCCGCATCCATTGGTGCCGGCTTGGCCAAAGCCACCGTGGCCGGCAAGGTCGACGGCAAGCTGGTCGACGCCAGCGACCTGATCACCACTGATGCCAGCCTGCAAATCATCACGCCCAAGGATCAAGAGGGGCTGGAGATCATTCGCCACTCTTGCGCGCACCTGATTGGCCACGCGGTCAAGCAGCTGTACCCGACGGCGAAAATGGTGATCGGTCCGGTCATTGACGAAGGCTTCTATTACGACATCGCCTACGAGCGTCCTTTTACTCCGGACGACTTGGCTGCGATCGAACAGCGCATGCACGCGCTGATCGAAAAAGATTACGACGTGATCAAGAAAGTCACGCCGCGCGCCGAAGTGATCGACGTGTTCACCGCCCGTGGCGAAGACTACAAGCTGCGCCTGGTGGAAGACATGCCGGACGAGCAGGCCATGGGCCTGTACTACCACGAAGAATACGTCGACATGTGCCGTGGCCCGCACGTGCCGAACACGCGCTTCCTCAAGTCGTTCAAGTTGACCAAGCTGTCCGGCGCCTACTGGCGCGGCGACGCGAAGAACGAGCAGTTGCAGCGGATCTACGGCACGGCCTGGGCTGACAAGAAGCAGTTGGCCGCCTACGTCCAGCGCATCGAAGAAGCCGAGAAACGCGACCACCGCAAGATCGGTAAGCGCCTGAACCTGTTCCACCTCCAGGAAGAAGCGCCGGGCATGGTGTTCTGGCACCCGAACGGCTGGACCCTGTACCAAGTGCTTGAGCAGTACATGCGCAAGGTTCAGCGCGAAAACGGTTACCTGGAGATCAAGACGCCTCAGGTCGTTGACCGCAGTCTGTGGGAGAAATCCGGGCACTGGGCCAACTACGCCGACAACATGTTCACTACCCAGTCGGAAAACCGCGACTACGCCATCAAGCCGATGAACTGCCCATGCCACGTGCAGGTGTTCAACCAGGGCTTGAAGAGCTACCGCGAGTTGCCGATGCGCCTGGCCGAGTTCGGTGCCTGCCATCGTAACGAGCCGTCGGGTGCGCTGCACGGCATCATGCGTGTGCGCGGCTTCACTCAGGACGACGCCCACATCTTCTGCACCGAAGAGCAGATGCAGGCCGAATCCGCTGCGTTCATCAAGCTGACCATGGACGTTTATCGCGATTTCGGCTTTACCGAAGTCGAAATGAAGCTGTCCACTCGTCCGGAAAAACGCGTCGGTTCCGATGAGCTGTGGGATCGCGCCGAAGCGGCACTGGCCGCTGCGCTAGACAGCGCGGGCCTTGCGTATGATCTGCAGCCGGGTGAGGGCGCCTTCTACGGCCCGAAAATCGAGTTCTCGCTGAAAGATTGTCTTGGTCGTGTCTGGCAATGTGGTACTTTGCAGCTCGATTTTAACCTGCCGATCCGTCTGGGAGCCGAATACGTCTCCGAAGACAACAGCCGTAAACACCCGGTTATGCTGCACCGGGCGATCCTCGGCTCGTTCGAACGGTTCGTCGGTATCCTGATCGAGCACTACGAGGGCGCATTCCCCGCGTGGTTGGCTCCGACCCAGGCAGTGATCATGAATATCACTGATAAACAGGCCGATTTTGCTGCTGAAGTTGAAAAAACTCTCAACGAAAGCGGATTTCGTGCCAAGTCCGACTTGAGAAATGAAAAGATCGGCTTTAAAATCCGCGAGCATACTTTGCTCAAGGTTCCCTATCTTTTGGTTATCGGAGATCGGGAAGTCGAGATGCAGACTGTCGCTGTGCGTACTCGTGAAGGTGCTGACCTGGGCTCGATGCCCGTCGCCCAGTTCGCTGAGTTCCTCGCGCAAGCGGTTTCCCGGCGTGGTCGCCCAGATTCGGAGTAATTACTATTAAGCGTGAAATGAGACAAGATAAACGAGCTGCACCGAAAGCCCCGATCAACGAGAATATCTCGGCACGCGAGGTTCGGTTAATTGGGGCTGAGGGTGAGCAGCTTGGGATTGTGTCAATTGAAGACGCGCTTCTTAAGGCTGAAGAAGCCAAGCTCGATTTGGTGGAGATTTCCGCCGATGCTATACCGCCTGTCTGCAAGCTGATGGACTACGGCAAATCGATCTTCGAGAAGAAGAAGCAGGTTGCCGCTGCCAAGAAAAACCAGAAGCAGATCCAGGTTAAAGAAATCAAGTTTCGTCCAGGGACGGAGGAAGGGGATTACCAGGTAAAACTGCGCAACCTGGTACGTTTCCTGAGTGATGGGGACAGGGCCAAGGTATCCTTGCGATTCCGCGGCCGTGAGATGGCCCACCAGGAGCTGGGGATGGAACTCCTCAAGCGGGTTGAAGCTGACCTGCTCGAGTACGGTTCGGTCGAACAGCATCCTAAGATGGAAGGACGCCAACTGATCATGGTCATCGCCCCGAAAAAGAAGAAGTAATCAATAGGGCACGGCAGGCCTTCTGATTATGTTTATCAACTGAATGCGGAGTATCCGAACATGCCAAAGATGAAGACTAAAAGTGGTGCTGCTAAGCGGTTTCTGAAAACTGCTAACGGTATCAAGCACAAGCACGCTTTCAAGAGCCACATCCTGACCAAAATGTCGACCAAGCGTAAGCGTCAACTGCGCGGTAGCAGCTTGCTGCATCCGTCTGACGTGGCAAAAGTCGAGCGCATGCTGCGCCTTCGTTAATTTTGGATCAAGAATAGAGGAAGTAACTCATGGCTCGTGTTAAGCGTGGCGTCATGGCCCGTAAGCGTCACAAAAAAATTCTGAAACTTGCTAAAGGCTACTACGGCGCGCGTTCACGCGTATTCCGTGTTGCCAAACAAGCGGTAATCAAGGCAGGCCAATATGCCTACCGTGACCGCCGTCAGAAAAAACGTCAGTTCCGCGCTCTGTGGATCGCTCGTATCAACGCTGGTGCTCGTGTTAACGGTCTGTCCTACAGCCGTTTCATCGCTGGCCTGAAAAAAGCGTCCATTGAGATCGACCGTAAGGTTCTGGCTGATCTGGCAGTGAACGAAAAAGCGGCGTTTGCTGCAATTGTCGAGAAAGCTAAAGCCACCTTGGCTTAAGTACCCCCGACAGTCACCCTGGGCTACTCCTGTGGTCCAAGGTGTTAAACGTCATAAATAGGGGAAGAGCCTTCAAGCTCTTCCCCTATTTTGTATCTGGAGTCTGTACATGGAAAACCTGGACGCGCTCGTCGCTCAAGCTCTTGAGGCTGTGCAAAGCGCTGAAGATATCAATGCCCTGGAGCAAATCCGGGTTCACTACCTTGGCAAAAAGGGTGAATTGACTCAGGTGATGAAGACCCTGGGGAATTTGCCGGCTGAAGAGCGTCCGCAAGTCGGTGCGCTGATCAACGTCGCCAAGGAGCGTGTCACAGAGGTTCTCAATGCGCGAAAGGCGTCGCTCGAGGAGGCCGAACTTGCGGCCAAGCTCGCCGCCGAGTCCATTGACGTGACCTTGCCTGGCCGTGGCCAGGCCTCGGGCGGCCTGCATCCGATCACCCGGACTCTGGAGCGTATCGAGCAGTTCTTCACCCATATCGGCTACGGCATCGCCGAAGGCCCTGAGGTCGAAGACGACTATCACAACTTCGAGGCGCTCAACATCCCAGGCCATCACCCGGCCCGGTCGATGCACGACACCTTCTATTTCAACGCGAACATGCTGTTGCGCACCCATACCTCGCCGGTACAGGTCCGCACCATGGAAGCGAACAAGCCGCCGATCCGTATTGTCTGCCCAGGCCGTGTGTACCGCAGCGACTCCGATATTACCCACTCGCCGATGTTCCACCAGGTCGAAGGCCTGCTGGTCGATCGCGATATCAATTTCGCCGACCTCAAAGGCACCATCGAAGAGTTCCTGCGGGTGTTCTTCGAGAAAGAGCTGGCGGTGCGTTTCCGTCCATCGTTCTTCCCGTTCACCGAGCCTTCCGCCGAAGTCGATATGGAATGCGTGATGTGCAGCGGTAAAGGCTGCCGCGTCTGTAAGCAGACCGGCTGGCTGGAAGTGATGGGCTGCGGCATGGTTCACCCGAACGTGCTGCGCATGTCCGGGATCGACCCGGAAGAGTTCTCGGGCTTTGCCTTCGGCATGGGTGTTGAGCGTCTGGCCATGCTGCGTTACGGCGTGAACGACTTGCGTCTGTTCTTCGACAACGACTTGCGGTTCCTCGCGCAATTTCGCTAGTCGTAACGAATCTTTAGGAGAGCAGGATGAAATTCAGTGAACAATGGCTGCGTGGCTGGGTAAGCCCGCAGGTAAGTCGCGACGAGCTGGTTGCTCGTCTGTCGATGGCCGGTCTTGAGGTCGATAGCGTTACTCCGGCCGCCGGCGTATTCAGCGGTGTGGTCGTGGGCGAGGTGCTGAGCACCGAGCAGCACCCCGATGCCGATAAATTGCGTGTGTGCCAGGTCAGCAATGGCACGGAGACGTTCCAGGTCGTGTGCGGAGCGCCCAATGTGCGCCCGGGCCTGAAGATTCCGTTCGCCATGATCGGCGCCGAACTGCCGGGCGATTTCAAGATCAAGAAGGCCAAGCTGCGTGGCGTTGAGTCCAACGGCATGCTGTGCTCCCAGGCGGAGCTGCAGGTGGGCGAGGGTAACGACGGCCTGATGGAGCTGCCGGCAGACGCGCCCGTGGGCCAGGACATTCGTGTCTACCTGGAACTGGAAGACGCCAGCATCGAGGTCGACCTAACCCCGAACCGCGGCGACTGCCTGTCCCTGGCGGGCCTGGCTCGTGAAGTAGGCGCGCTGTACAACGCTCCCGTCACCCGGCCGGTGGTTGCCGCAGTCGCTGCGGTGCATGATGAAGTGCGCCCGATTGAAGTGCTGGCACCGAACGCTTGCCCGCGTTACCTGGGGCGTGTGATCCGTAACGTCGACCTGTCCAAGCCAACGCCGCTGTGGATGGTTGAGCGCCTGCGTCGTGCCGACGTGCGCAGCATCGACGCTGCCGTCGATATCACCAACTATGTGATGATTGAACTCGGCCAGCCGTTGCACGCGTTCGATCTCGCCGAAATCAATGGCGGCATCCGTGTGCGTATGGCGGAAGAGGGCGAGAAGCTGGTTCTGCTCGACGGCCAGGAAGTCAGCCTGCGTGCCGACACCCTGGTGATTGCTGACCATTCCCGCGCCCTGGCAATTGCCGGTGTGATGGGTGGCGAACACAGCGGTGTGTCCGCAACCACGCGTGACATCTTCCTTGAGAGCGCGTTCTTCGACCAGATCGCCATTGCCGGCAAGGCCCGCTCCTACGGCTTGCACACCGATGCGTCGCACCGCTACGAGCGTGGCGTGGACTGGAAACTGGCGCGTGAAGCCATGGAGCGCGCCACTGGCCTGCTGCTGGAAATCACCGGTGGCGAGGCGGGCCCGATCACTGAAACCGTCAGCGAACAATACCTGCCGTCGATTGCACCGATCACCCTGCGCGCCAAAAGTGTTGAGCAGATGCTCGGCCTGGTGATCGAGCCGGCTGAAATCGAGCGTCTGCTTTCGGCCCTTGGCCTGGGTATTGCTGCGGGTGAAGCCGGGCAGTGGCTCGTTGAAGTGCCAAGCCATCGCTTCGATATCAGCCTCGAAGTCGACCTGATCGAAGAACTGGCCCGTCTTTACGGCTACAACCGTCTGCCGGTTCGCTACCCGCAAGCGCGCCTGGCGCCGCAACCCAAGGCTGAAGCGCGCGCACACCTGCCTGAACTGCGTCGTCTGCTGGTTGCCCGTGGCTATCAGGAAGCGGTGACCTACAGCTTCATCGACCCCAAGCAGTTCGAACTGTTCAACCCAGGCGTCGAGCCGCTGTTGTTGGCCAACCCGATCTCCAACGATATGGCCGCCATGCGTTCGTCGTTGTGGCCAGGCTTGGTTAAAGCGCTTTCCCACAACCTGAACCGCCAGCAAGACCGCGTGCGCATGTTCGAGAGTGGCCTGCGTTTCGTCGGGCAGTTGGATGGCTTGAAGCAAGAGCCGATGCTCGCCGGTGTTGTTTGCGGCAGCCGCTTGCCGGAAGGTTGGGCCCAAGGCCGCGATGCGGTGGACTTCTTCGACGTTAAAGCTGACGTGGAAGCCGTATTGGGTTTTGCCGGAGCACTGAACGACTTCACGTTCGTGCCGGGCAGCCATCCGGCGCTGCACCCGGGCCAGACGGCGCGTATCGAGCGCGAAGGTCGCCTGGTGGGCTTCGTCGGCGCGCTTCACCCGGAACTGTCGAAAACCCTCGGTCTCGACCGTCCGGTCTTCGTTTTCGAACTGGTCCTGGCCGAAGTCGCTTCGGGCAAGATGCCGAAATTCAGCGAGCTGTCGCGCTTCCCGGAAGTACGTCGCGACCTGGCGTTGATCGCTGATCGCGAAGTGTCCGCCACGGCTGTTCTGGATGTAATCCGTGAAAATGCAGGCGAATGGCTGACGGACCTCAGGCTATTTGACGTCTATCAGGGTAAAGGCATTGATCCGCATAGAAAAAGCCTTGCAGTTGGCTTGACCTGGCAGCATCCATCGCGCACTCTTAATGACGATGAGGTGAATACCACGACACAAAATATCCTCACATCGCTCGAACAAAGGTTAAACGCCACGTTAAGGAAGTGACGTATGGGGGCTTTGACGAAAGCTGAGATGGCGGAACGTCTGTACGAAGAGTTGGGTCTGAACAAGCGCGAGGCCAAGGAATTGGTCGAGCTGTTTTTTGAAGAAATCAGACACGCTCTGGAAGACAACGAACAGGTCAAATTGTCCGGTTTTGGCAATTTTGACCTGCGGGACAAACGCCAGCGGCCTGGCCGCAATCCAAAAACGGGAGAAGAAATCCCGATCACGGCTCGCCGTGTGGTCACCTTTCGTCCAGGGCAGAAGTTGAAGGCCCGAGTTGAGGCTTATGCTGGAACCAAGTCATAACGACGAGCTACCCGTCATCCCCGGCAAACGCTACTTCACCATCGGTGAAGTCAGCGAGCTCTGTGCGGTAAAGCCGCACGTGCTGCGCTATTGGGAGCAGGAGTTTCCTCAACTCAACCCCGTCAAACGCACTGGGAACCGTCGGTATTATCAGCGCCAGGATGTGCTGATGATCCGACAGATCCGTGCATTGCTATACGACCAGGGGTTCACCATCAGCGGCGCGCGCCAGCGCATGTCCGGTGATGAAGCCAAAGACGACACCACCCAATACAAGCAGTTGATCCGCCAGATGATCTCCGAACTCGAAGATGTGCTGGTGGTTCTGAAGAAATGATTCAGGCTTTTAAAATACTTCCACATTTCAAAAGCTTGCGGTATATTCCTGATAGCTTCGTTGCGAAGCGAACCCAGTAACACGCCTAGTCGGGGCGTAGCGCAGTCCGGTAGCGCACTAGCATGGGGTGCTAGGGGTCGAGTGTTCGAATCACTCCGTCCCGACCATATTTTTCAACGACTTAGCCGCTTTTTAGCGGCTTTGTTGTTTCTGCCATAGTGACTTTCCAAGTGACCCTGGCCTTTTTCTTCACGCTTCCCTCCTCTTCAGAATCGTGAGCGCTGGTGCGCGCGAGTCGGTTGCTGATACCTTGTTTGCCGCCGCAATTAGCTGATCCAGTTCCGCCGCTGAGTAGTGGCTGGTAATGCTTCCGTTCTTGTGGCCGAGCAGCGCTTTCCGATCCTCCTCTGTCACGCCAGCGGCACGCAGCCTTCTCCCAAAGGTGTGCTTCAAGTCGTGTATGCGGATTCTGGCAAAGCCGTCATGTGCCGGCCGCAAGAACTTCTCCTGCCACTTCTTCGCCGCCCGAATCCTCGCCTTCTTCCAGGCCGAGTCGTTCATGCGGTGAACCGTAGTTTCATTCCCCTCGCCATCTGGCTTGCCAAACGGGAACACGTAGAGCGGATGCTTGCCGCGCTGCTTCTCGATCACTGACTTGGCAACGTCATTCATCACGACCAGGCGCTCGTCCCGGTTCTTCACTCCAGCCCTTGCGCTCCTTCCTCCAAATCCAGCCGGTATCAGGAACACACTCGTTCCCAGCTCAGGTACGGCAATCTCCCAATTCCACTGAAGCTTGCAAACCTCCTGCTCCCGGCACCCCGTGTTGACCTTGAACATTGCCATGGTCTGAAGGTGCGCCGGAAGCTCGGCGAACAGGATCGACTGTTCTTCCCATGAAAGCGGGTAGGGCTTCCGACTGTTCGTCTTCTCATCCAGCAGAGAAATCATCGGAACCACGTCGAGTAATGGTCGGCGCTCTTCATCTCGCCACTTTCGTGCGCAGAGGTTCAAAACCCGGATAACCCGCTGTAGCGCGATATTCACAGTCCTGTTCGTGACCGGCTTGCCCGTCGCCGGGTTCAGCTTCGATCGCACGTATGGGGCAAGCGCATCGTCATCAATGTGAGTCAGCGGCATGTCGCCAATGAACGGGTCGAGCTGCTCCATATAGGTCGCCGAAATATGGATGGATGCCTGATCCTTCACTTCAAGCAGGAAGCGAGTCGCCGCCTCCCGCCAGGTCCTAACCCGCCGAATGCCATACACCTTCTGCTGGCGCAACTTCTCCAGCTTGTGGATCAGGTACTGCTCTGCTTCGGCGCGGTCACAAGTGCCAGTACTCTCTTGAATTCGCTCTCCTCTGTATTTTTTGTCGATCTTCCAGATGCCGTTCGGCATTTGCTGGAGGCCGGTGATTGCTTTTTGGGCCATGGCGTTGCTCCTGTGGCCCGCGCATGGCGCTCGCTGCGGGGCTGATTGTTGTCCTGATTGGTCGCCTTTTCAATCGACTTGCTCTCGACGTAGGCGTCCGCCCACGCGTCAAGCTCCAACCGATCAAACCCTACCCCCTGTTTTCCAATGGGGAATTCGCGGACGTTAGGGCGTACCGTCTTGTTGAATTCGTCCCGGCACATGCCGAGGTAGCCGTAGGCATCACCGGCCCGTATGAATCGGGGCGGGATTGGCGCTACCTGGGCGGCAGATTTGTTTGCCATAGCGGTACTGCTCCGCGCCGCGCTGGGCGGCAGAAGGTGGGTTAGGGTTTGGCGGGGAACCACTCAGTGTCGTATTCGAACTGGCTCACCAGCTCGACCGAGAGGTGCGGGATCTCACGTTCGAATCGCAGTGTCCCGTAGTGGTGAGCGACGAAAGCCTTCGCTTCTTCGATGAAGCGCTCCTTGAAGATGCGCACCAGATGATCGGCCGCGTCCTCGAAGTCTTCCTCGCGGTAGTTCCCCTCTGCGAGGCCGCCACGGCACACGCGCCAAACACAGCGCTTTGGCTGGGCTTCGGCCGCCTTGATCTTCTCGGCCATTTGGTCGCGGGCGTATTTCATCTGGTCCAAGGTGAGTGTTTCGACCCAGGCATCGGTGCCGATGCTTTGCTTATGGCCGAACTCGCATTTGATTTCAGGCATGGGAATACCTCGCCCGCCGTTCACCGGCAGGCATGTAGGGGGATTGGGGTTAGAGCAGTGCGCCTTGCTTTGGCGCAGGCTCTGGGATTTGGTAAGTCCAGCGGGCCGGAGAGTTGTGCGACTCGATGCGGCTACGCATTACCGACGCACGCGCCTCTTTGGTGGGCGGGGAGTACGTGCCGCGCCAAGCCTGGTCAATGCCGATATTCCGTCCTATGTTCGTGCTGTCCGCACTGGATAGGGGTAGATGGCCAAAGATTGCCGGGTCAAGCATGCGTAGACCGTGAAGCTTGCACATAGGCCTTCCGTCATCGTCGCAGATCACCCGCATTGCCTTGCTCATCTGCATCCACCATGCGGCGCTGCCCGGCTGGGAATAGTCGCCCGAGCTGCCGATGCAAACCCTTGGCCAACTGCTCGCTAGGCGCTCCAGGCGTTCAAGGCTTTCGTGCATGTGCCAGACGGGTGCGCCAAACCATCGTGGCAGCGGCCATTCCTCGATCAGTGCATCGTTTGCGGCCTCGTCCCCGTCGATCACATCAGGTATCACCGCGAAGTCGCAGGCGGGGATCAGCTTTGCGTCGGCCGCCCAGCGGTAGAACGGCTGCCAATCGGTAACCGGTTTGCCTTGCTTCCAGGCGGAAAACGCTCCGTTGTCGATGGCAAACGACTGGCAGACTTGAGCCGCCAGTGCGAGTTGCCTGGGATCGCTGAAGCTCACGAAGGCGTGGCCACCACCAATCGCAGCTGCAGCGGCTGTCTCTGGCGTTATCGGCAAGCCGTGGTAATGGATCATCCGCTAAGCCTCACTGTTTCGATTTCGACACCCTGGTGCGTGGCGATGATGGTTTGATCGCCGCCCAAGGACTCAGCCAGGCGGTCTGCGATCTGCTCGTGCCAACCCTTTTTGATCAGAGCTGTTGCAGCCTTGATGTGCTCGACGTGAATCATGGTGATCGACCGCAACTCAAGGCGGTAGATGATCGTTTCTCCGTCGGAAGGGCAGACAGCTGCGAAGGTGTGTCGATAGGTATTCATGGCCTTGGCCCCTTGTAGATGAAGACGTAGGCGAACCAGAGGGTGGCGATCATGGCGTCACCCGGCGTGCCCACTGCACATAGGGGCCGTCATCCGTATCGAAGATCCCCATCAGGAACCACTCAGGGCCTGGCGATTCGGGATTCCAGGCGGTGCACGCGGCATCCTCGCCAGGTAGATCCTCAAGCTCGTCGCCAGAGTGCCAGCCTTTCAGTTCCAGTCCCTGTTCCTTGACCCAGGCAATGTAGGGCGCCGGGTCTTCGCCTTCGCCAAAGCTCGGAATGTTCGGGTGATACCACCAGCCGTCTGCATCGCGCTTCACCTCGACCGGCCCGAACGGCTTGATGCCGCTGTGCGCCTCGCAGGGAGTGACGTAAAGCACGTCGGAGTAGTGCCCGCCGCCAGAGCTGAATTCCATCTTGCAGCCGCACTTGGCGGGCAGGCCATTCACGAACGTTATCTTTTGTTCAGGCATGACAGTTCCTTGGCCGCTATAGCGGCTAGTTGAAGGTTTTACATCTAGAAATATTTTGTGTTTCTAGTTATGCTGCTTCGCTCAAAAAAACATGGATGTAGAGATAAGATGAGTACTTGGCGTTTAGTTGTTGGTGCGATTCTGTTTTTGACAGGCTTAGTGCTAGGGGGTATGGCAGTTTATGACGCTCGCTATTGGTCTGCCTTGGTATTCTTCATAGCTGGAGCGTCATCTGCAGTTTCGTTTATTGTCTGGGAGTTTGGGGCTTCGTCGGTCTCATGGGTGTCTGCGCTCATCGGTGTAGCTTTTTCTGTTGTATCTATTATAGATGTTTTTAGTTCAAGTCCTGCATTAGATTTCGAGCAGTCAAAAGCTCAAGTAGACTTTTTTCAAAAGCTTTTAGAGCTAGATGCTGATCCGTCAGGGCTTGATGAAAATGAGCGAAAATTAGTTGGTCAGGCTTTATATGCCTGTGCGATGCAAAGCAATCGAGACTTTCGTGATCTAACAATAAATGCAAATAAGGCAATTAAAATGGGGCCAAATGCAACTTTGGCTGATGGAGTTAATTCAGCGATTGATCCTGATAAACGTGTCCGGTGTCTTGACTATTTTCAAAAATTGTACAAGACGCAGCCGGTATTGTTTGAGAGTTTTGTCAACACATATCCGTGGCTGCTCAATAAAAATAACGGTAAAACCTTATAGGTCAGTTTAATTGGAATTGGTGATTGATACCGAATCTTTCAATACTAGCCAGCACTCCCGCCGAATGCTAGTTCGTGAGCATACTGGTCATCCAGCGTTGGCGGTGTATCGCGGCCATATTTGAACCATCAGTTTCAGCGATAGATAGTTGCTCGGATGTGCCGTCGTAGCGTTGGTCAACTAACACAGATGATTACAATGATTGTGTTATACAGCCTCCCTCGTCACCAGATCATGGGCATTCACAACCGTCATGCCGAGGCGTTCGGCGATCAGGACTTCCAGGCGCGCACCCTTTGAATGCTCCCAGCCGGGCAGGGTGGCCACGGTGTCGCAGTCCATCAGGGCTGCAATGTCGCGGCGCATGCAGTCGCTCCAGGTGCCGCCGTCTGTGTTCAGTTCTGCGGGGTTGGTGACGGTGTGGCCGCCGGCGCGCAGGTTGGTGGTCATGGCGTGGAAGGCGGCGAAGTTGAGGCCGGGCAGGCCGGTCATGGGGCCGCTGAGGTAAATCCGTTTGCTGCAAAATGCACCTGACGGCATGATGTTCCTCCAGTTTCAATCTAAGGAGTGGAAGTGAAAAAATATCTTTATGGGAAGAGGAAGTTTCTTGGTGACATAATTTCAGGAAAGTCTGGACTGCGTTTCAGCGATATAATTCATTACTCAGTAATGGAAAATGAGTTAATAAGGGATGATGAGCGTACAAAGGTTTTTGAAATACCTAAAGAGTATTTCAGGCTTTATGTGAATGATAAGGAAATAAATCCGGCAGATATGGTGGGAGGTACTGTTCTAAGTATGCCCGTAGACAGGTGTTATTGTGTTTGCCTTAGTAGTAAGCCTAATGATCAGGTGCTTTTCGATCGCTTCAATGCTGATGTCTGCTTAGAGATTGACCTAGAGAACCTTTTGCATTTTCTGTCTATAGCTGTTCAGAAATTTGAAGGTATGTCCGTGATTCATAAAGATGTAAGTTATTATCCTGCAATAATGGCGGATGCGTTTCCTGACGTGGATAGCATTTTGTTTTATAAGAGGGATATTTACTCGATTGAGAGTGAATACAGAATCGCGATTACAGTCCCGCGCCATAGAACACACTTCAAAAGTGAGGGTAATGACAGAATAAAAATGTTTTCTGACGATGTGAACGATATTCGACACCTTTTCATAAATGGAAATACGCCTGAAATTAACAAAAGCTATCTCACAGGCGTTTTTTATTTTCCGGAAGATACTAAGCCGCCAGCGAGTTCACCGATCTGATCCTCCAAGGGTCATTGGCCCTGGCCAGTGCTGCCATCGGCGGTGGGCTGACGCTGTTGCCGCACATGTGCACCTGCTGGGTCTTGGTGAACGGCTTTCCGTCCGCGCCGTGGGTGATGATGTAGTCGGCCGGGAAGCCCTGGGCCTTGTACAGTTCCGACGGCTTCAGCATCCGCAGGCAGATGTCGACGATCACGTATGGCGTGCCTTTCACCATTACGGTGACCATTGCGAGGCGATCCTTGGTGGTGATGGTCGGTGCTGGTGAGTCACAAGCGCTAGTGTTCTCGGTGCCGTAGTAGCTGATCAGGAAAGCAGCGACCCGAAGTGCACCGGCTTCGTGTTCGGGCGACAGGGTGAGCGACACCAAGGAACTCTTGCCGCCGCCACCGGCGGTGATGGTCGGTGCCGGATCGTCCAGGCCCTGGCCAACACTGCCGCCGAATGCCCGCTCCATGAATGCGCTGGCTAACCCGTGGTGCTGGCCGCCGGCGCTGATGGTGTGCAGCGGATCATTTACGTCCCTGGCATCGCAGTTGCCGCGCAAGTGCACCAGGTTCGCCGCCACCATCTGTTGCTGGCTGCCGGTGTTGGTCACCGTGGTCATCGGGTCTTCGATGCTCTTTGCGTCGGTGGTGTTGAAGCCGCCATTCATCTGCGCCATGAACACCGTGGATATTCCCATGGCGTGAGCGGCACCGGCCGGGCGCTGATAGTTGCCGCCGCTGGTGATGGTCGGCAGCGGCTCATCCAGCGCCTTGCCCGCGTCGTTGAATCGAAACTTCACGAGGTGTGCTGATGCGATCGAGTGCCCGCCGCTTGCTGTGACGGTGCCCAACGGGTCAGCAGAGGATTTGCAACCGTCTCCCCAGCGCTGAACGCCTCCCGGCTTCCCTTCGCCGTGGGCAGCGGTAACCATCACGGGGCTGATCAGCGTCAGTTCCCCGCGGTTCGCGCAGGTGACTGTCGGCAACGGGTCAAGCGGGTCATTGATGCGATCGCTGCCCTGGTGTGTTGCCGGGGCAATGATCGGGCTGACCACCGAGAAGGCTCCGCCCTTTGGGTAGGAGGTGATGGTGCGCAGTGGTTCGCCGGCCGACTGCACCGTCTCCCCTGACCAGTTGGCTATCGGCACAATGAACGGGGCCGCGCTGTCGATAACGAACTTCTTCATGCCCTTGGCTACGCGGCGCAGGGTGGCCGGGGCCAGGTCCTTCTTGCGGCCGAAGATGCTTTTGCCCAGGTCGCTGAAGTCGATGCAGTCAGCGGCTGTTTTCCACTTCTGCTGGCCTTTGGCTGGGTTCTTGGCGTGCGTCGGCTCCGGCCACACAATCGGCTGGCCGTCGCACCGGGCAATCATGAACAGGCGTTCCCGGCTGGTCGGCGCGCCGAAGTCGCACGCCCTGATAACCCTCCACTCAACGACATAGCCCATGCCTTCCAGCAGGGCCACGAAACGGCGCCAAGTGCGGCCGCGCTGCTTCGGGTCAGGGATCAGGAACTGCTGGCCCACCGGCACAACTTCACCAGGTGCTGCAATCTCGCCGCCGAGTTTCACCACGCGGCCGGTGGCCTTGTCACGCTTGGCTATCAAGCGGCCCCATTGCAGGATCTGTTTCACGTTTTCCAGGCTGATCACCCGGGGGCGCTTCATGCCTGCCCACTTGAGGCCGATCCACGACAGGTTGCGGATCTCGCGCTTGCGCGGCTGGCCGCCGGCGGCCTGGGAGTGGTGCGTGCAGTCCGGCGACATGTGGAACCAGCCCACGGCCCTGCCACCGCACTCGGTGTCCGGATCACCCTCGAACACGTCGGTGGTGAAGTGCTGGGCGCCTGGGTGATTCACGGTGTGCATGCTGATCGCCTGAGGGCTGTGGTTCTTCGCCACGTTCACCGCGCGGCCCAGGCCAATTTCTAGGCCGGTACCAGCGCCGCCACCACCACAGAAGAAGTCGACAACGATCTCATCGTCCTGAGGGTTGAAGCCGAGTCCGTATTGGGTTTTGAAATCGAAGGGGTGTTTCTTCTGTTGTGCGGACATAGGGGATCCTCGCCGGCTGGCGTGATTCGTTTTAGGGGATTTTGTGTTCAGATTGTTCGTGAGCGGTGGTGCGAAAACTCGCCCTGGTGCTGATTGGCTGCTGATTGGTATGCCGCGTGCGCCTGCTCGGGAGTATGGAAATATCCCAGGCATGTCTGCTTTCCATTGATACAGAGTTGAGCCTTCCACTTACGGTCCGCCTTGCTGTAACACACGCCTTTCAGCCCTGACGCGCCTCGGCCAGGCACATTCGCGTTGTTCTGCGCCCTCGTGGCGGACCTCAAGTTTGTCTGTCGGTTGTTGCTACGGTCGCCGTCTCGATGGTCAATCGGGCCTTCCGGCCATAACCCTGTGATCAGCATCCATGCAACCCGATGAGCGCCGTAGGTTTGCCCGTGGAGCTTCAGGTAGACGTAGCCATCAGGTTTTATCGAGCCAGCCACTTCGCCTGTCTTGCGGCGGCAATGATCAACCTTCCAAGTGAACAAGCCGGTCTCTGGGTCGTAGGCGATCTTTTCTTTGAGCAGCCGTGTGTGCTGCTCTGAGTACATATCAGGCATGTCGTCACCGAGTGGGGTAGTGGAACTCTGGTTTGATATGGGGTATTACGGGTGACCGGCATGGAGCCGGATCAAGGAGAGAGACAGATGCCTACAGATCGTGAAGTCGCATTGGAGCAGGCGCTCGTCGCTATAATTGCAGCCGCCGAAACAAGCGGTGCGGACGTCAGAAAGATCATTGAAAAGGCTGGCATATACATCATCGATAGCGGCAGCCCTTATCAAATTGCCAGCAACGAATATGGGCGTCAGGCGGCGCAAGAGATCAGTGATGCACATGCGCTGGTGCTATCCAGGCCGGAGTAACAATTCAAGCGGCGTTACGCTGGCCTAACACCTGCTGTCGCGCTGCTTCAAACTCGCTGCCGAGGATCTCGGCAGCGCCTTCAATCTGCTCGACGCCGGTCTCAAGCCGGATGCCCAGGTTCAAATAGACCGCACCGTCCAACTCAAAGAATACGCCGCCGCCCAGCCACAGGGCTCCAGGGTTCAGGCCCATCGCTTCCCATGCTTCGTCCTGATCAATGCTCGCAGGGCAATGCTCCTTCCACAACGTGCTCAAGCGCTCGTGCTCGACGACCTGCGCGGCGCGATCTTCTTTCGAGGTGCCTTTCGCTGGCTTGGCGCTGGACCGAAGAGCGCGGTAGCCGTACTGGTCGGGGCGACACCAATGCACGTCAAGATCCCGGCTTGCACTGAGTTTCACTCCGCCGACATAACTGCGGCTGCCCGAGCGCATCGGAGATGTTTCTCCGCCGAACACCTGGCCCAGCTTGGCGCGCTGTGTATTCCAGGCTGAGCGCTTGGCATCCCAGGCGATGACGGCGGCAACCACGGCCGGGGCGGTGGTCTTGTACATGTAGTTGCTCATGGGTTATCTCCAGTCAGGCGCCGCCCTCCGGTTACCGGATGCAGCGAGTAGGGCGGGTTATGCTTCTTCGGCGTCGAGCCGTGATGCTTGGCGCTGGCCGATGGCGTAGAGTTCTGCCGCCACGTTTTCTTTAACTTCGATTTTGTGGCGCGAACGAAGTGCTTCTGCTGCGCCGTCCTTGCCGAGCGAGTGCACGTAGCGAAGGCATCCAGCGATTACCGATGCCTGCTCAGTGTCTTCAGTCCAGGCCATGAGGTCGGCAAGCATCTGCTTGTCGCCAGTTCGCACCCGGTGCCGGAGTTCTTCCTCGCCAAGCTCCTTGCGTTTCGCCGCGCTCTTTGCAGATCGCTGCTGTTGAGTTGCAGCCATGGCCTACCTCTTCTATTCCGCTGGCCGGCAGTGCGAGCCAGGTTTGACGTTTGCGTTGCTGGGAGCGGGCTATGCGGCGCATGAATTGGTCACGCCGAATGGGCTTGCTTAGGGAAGAATGCCGGCGCCGGGCCTTTGGTTGCCTTCGGATAGTCGATATCGAACTTATCCAGTAACCGTTCGAAGTTTTTCCGGTTGGTCTGGATGCTTTCTCGCGCCTGATTCCTGCTGAAGCCTCGCGCCAAGAGTTCGCGGATCAGTGTGGCGTTTCTGGCGTCACGCTCTTCATCGACAAACCGAAGATCCTTCTTGCCTCGCGTATCTGCTGGCTGGAATTTGAATCCGCCAAGCTGTGCAAGCCGCTGCAATGACCGTATGTGCATGCCGGTTCTCAGGATAGCCTGGGTATAGGTCATGGTCTCGGCCAGCCCTCTGATGTACTCCAGTTCATCCGCTTTGGCTTTCTCGCGCATGACCCTCCTTTCATCGCGCTCGATGTCCCGGAGCGCCATTTTGTCCAGGAACTTGACTGGCTCCGCGATGCACGCTCGGGCCTTTTCCTTTCTTGGCTTCGGTTCTGGGTGATGCCTGGCAGGTGGCGGCTTAACAACCACTTCCAGTACCTGGATAGTCCCTCCTTTACTCAAGAAGGCCTCGATGTTGTGAGCCAGTTCGTTCGATGCTGGCCGAAGAGCCTCGACCATGCCTAGGTGGTTGCTGATCATGCTGACTGCCTCGCTTTGTTCAGTTCAGCCTTGCGGATCTCCTTGGCGGCGACCAGTGCAGGCTTGAGGTTGTCGAAACCGTGGACAATTACGCGCCCAGCGTTATAGGCCGACTCCAGCGCAGCCATGTCCACTGCTTGACGGATATCGGCGATCGCATCCACCAGCAGTTCCTTGGCGCGCTCCTCCGGGCTGATCCCAGAATTCAGCCAGACCAGCAGGCGCCGCCCAGTGTCGGCGCTGATCAGCTCAGGCTGGTCGAACAGCTTCGTCCGGTCCTTGCTGGCGGTAGCGGTATGCCCGTCGTGGGTGAGGTCCAGCACAACCGTAAACTCGTAGTCGGTGCCGTCGCGCTGCTCGGACTTCATGCCCAGTTTGAGGATCTTCTTGCCCTCACCCTGGACGGTCTCCGTCTTGCTACGCATGGTGCAGATGATGTGCATCGAGCTGGTCAGGATCTTGTCCGTCAGCTTCCGGTGACGCGGCGTGGTCTCGTTCCAGGCCGCCCAAGTGTTGCCCCGGAATTTCTGGTGGGCCACGGTCTCGTTCTGCTCCAGACACCCGCCGGAGCCGGTCCACTCGTGCGAATAGCTGTCGATGATCAGTGTTTCGTACCCGGCTTGCTCTGCCGTAGTGATTGCGTCGATGTAGCGCTCAGGTGAGTAGGGCGCGTGCAACTCCATCGCATCGAAGTCGACAAGGTCGGCGTACAGCGAGGCGCTGCCGTGTTCAGTGTCGATCACCGCGATACGCCCGCCAAGGCCCATGGCAAGGAGTAGGGCTGAGTAGGTTTTACCTGATCCAGATGGCCCAGCAAGCGCTAAACGAAGTTTTGCTTGTTTGCGCTCAGCTTTCTTGAACATGACGATTACCCCTTGATGGCGTGCTGATGGCGGCCTCTACTGGCCAGCCCAGCTTGTTGATTCGTTTATGTATGCATGAGGCCGGTATCCCGCTGATCTCCGACCATTCCTTTAGGGTTCGCTCTGTATCACCGGCGCGATATGTCCGGTTTGTATGCTTGTTGTTCGCCTGCTCGATGTCGGTAGCCCACCGGCAGTTTCCCGGCTGATAACCGAGTTTTCCGTCGACCCTGTCGATGGTCGTACCTTCTGGGCGCTCACCCATGTCTTCAAGGAATGCAGAGAACGACTTCCATCGATCACACACAGTTATGCCAGCCCCGCCATATCCGGCGAATCCATCACGCCCAGGGTCGTTGCATCGCTGACTCATTGCGCACCAAGAAACGTAGGTCGGCGTCATGCCGCTTCTCCGCCTATTCCCATGCTTTGTGGCATTGCCTTCCTTGTTGATGCACCCGCACGACTTCGTGTGGCCGCTCACCAAGCGATTGCGTCGGATGTTGGCGACCGAACCGCAGTCGCAAGTGCATTTCCATCCTGGCCGCCCACCGACCAGGCCGCACGGCTCGACCAGCGTGAGCCGCCCGAATTTATCCCCGGCAGCGGCCTGCTTGCGTTCGGCTTTCTTGAACATTTGAGTTCCTCAGTTTGGTTGGTTATCCCACTGCCGCTGAATGCGGCGGGCTTCGTCTTCGTACTCTTTGCGCTGTTCGCCGGTGAATTGCTCAGGCGAGAAGGCGCCTACCTTCATCCAATCAAGCTGGGCGGATAGGCGTGGATTTGTGTTCATGGGCGCCTCAAAAGCTGATCGTGATGTTCGGGACTTCGCCTCGATAGATCTTCATGACCAGGGCCTTGGCCAGTTCCTCGGTCACGTTCATCGACATGATTGCGACCTTGGCGGCGCCCATGACTTTCGATTTGTGCGCGGTATCGGCTGCCCGGGCTTCCTGCTGGCGGAAACCCAGAACGACCGCTACCTCGAACGCTACGACACGATCATCGTCGACGAAGCCCACGAACGCAGCCTGAACATCGACTTCCTGCTCGGCTACCTGAAAACCCTGCTGCCGCGTCGCCCGGACCTGAAAGTCATCATCACCTCGGCGACCATCGATCTGGAGCGCTTTTCCAAGCATTTCGACGATGCGCCGATTGTCGAGGTGTCGGGGCGTACTTTCCCGGTGGACACTTGGTACCGCCCGCTGACCCTGGAACAGGACGAGGAGGGCAACCGCGTCGAGGACGACTTGACCGTCGACCAGGCGATCCTCGCCACTCTCGATGAAATCGCCGCCTATGAACGCAGCGAACGGCGCAGCCCTGGCGACGTGCTGGTGTTCCTGCCGGGCGAGCGCGAGATTCGCGACGCCGCCGACATGCTGCGCAAGGCCCAGCTCAAGCACACCGAGATTTTGCCGCTGTACGCGCGCCTGTCACCGGCCGAACAGCAGCGCATTTTTCAGTCCCACCCCGGCCGGCGCGTGGTGCTGGCGACCAACGTCGCGGAAACCTCGCTGACCGTACCGGGCATTCGTTATGTGATCGACAGCGGCACCGCGCGCATCAGCCGCTACAGCTACCGCGCCAAGGTGCAGCGTCTGCCCATCGAGGCGATCTCCCAGGCCAGCGCCAACCAGCGTAAAGGCCGGTGCGGCCGGGTCGAGCCGGGGATTTGCATCCGCCTGTACAGCGAAGGTGCGCCTTTTCGGTCGCTCCGGCATCGACATCATCGAAGTGCTCGGCCGCTCGACGATTTTCCTGTTCCACGCCTTGCTCGGCCGGGGCGGCATTGGCGGCAGCTTCGGTCTGTTGATCAAA
>NZ_JAKNRV010000059.1:0-21186 GCF_023072625.1 Pseudomonas emilianonis | reverse complement strand
ACGTCGTTCCGGCTGGACCCGGTCAAGGCCGCCTGGGACATCGGTTGCATCGTGCGCTGGCTCGACTACAACGACACCTGGCTCGCCGCCGAATGGGGCCACCCCTCGGATAACCTCGGCGGCATCCTTGCCGTGGCTGATCACCTCTCGCAACAGCGCGTGGCCAATGGCGATGCGCCGCTGACCATGCGCGCAGTGCTGGAAGCGATGATCATGGCCCACGAGATCCAAGGTGTGATTGCCCTGGAAAACTCCTTCAACCGCGTCGGCCTCGACCATGTGTTGCTGGTGAAAGTCGCCTCCACGGCGGTAACCGCCAAGCTGATGGGCGCCAACCGTGAACAGCTGCTTTCGGCGCTGTCTCACGCCTTTGTCGATGGTCAGGCATTGCGCACCTATCGGCACGCGCCGAACGCCGGTTCGCGCAAATCCTGGGCGGCGGGCGATGCCTCCAGTCGCGGCGTGCGCCTGGCGGACATCGCACTGCGCGGCGAGATGGGCATTCCCGGCGTGTTGAGCGCGCCGCAATGGGGCTTCTACGACGTGCTGTTCAGCCATACCAACAAGGACCTGGCGCTCAAGCCCGAAGACAAGCGCACCTTCAGCCTGTCCCAACCCTACGGCACTTATGTGATGGAAAACGTGCTGTTCAAGATCAGTTTCCCCGCCGAGTTCCACGCGCAAACCGCCTGCGAAGCCGCAGTGACCTTGCACCCGCAGGTTGTCGAGCGCCTGCATGACATCGAACGCATCGTGATCACCACCCATGAGTCGGCGATTCGCATCATTTCCAAGGTCGGGAAGTTGGCCAACGCTGCCGACCGCGACCACTGCCTGCAATACATGACCGCCGTGCCCCTGGCCTTCGGTAACTTGGTGGCCGAGCACTACGAAGATGAATTCCACGCCGCGCACCCGATCATCGACGAGCTGCGCGAAAAGATGGTGATCGTCGAAGAGCCGCGCTACAGCCGCGAGTACCTGGAGGCGGACAAACGCTCCATCGCCAACGCAGTGCAGGTGTTCTTCAACGATGGCAGCCACACCGAGCAGGTGGCGGTGGAATACCCGATCGGGCACCGCCGTCGCCGGGTGGACGGCATTCCGTTGCTGGAAGACAAGTTCAAGGGCAACCTGGCCACGCGCTTTACTGCCCAGCGTTGTGCCGGGATTTTTGCGTTGTGCAAGGATCAGGCGCGGCTTGAAGCGACGCCGGTGAATCGCTTTGTGGATTTATGGGTGATATGAAAGCGTCGCTGTTGCGCACGTTCCTGAACGGTAGGTTTTGACGCTGACACACCTTGCGATTCATGCGTCCTACATCTTAGGAACCGTTTTCAGATAGAAACCAATCAGGTGTCAGATGCCCTGCAGGCGCGGGTCATCTGGCAAGCAACGCTTGCGAATAAACACCTGAATCTGAGAAGGCGCTTTTATGACTAGCATAAACAATCGACAGCCAACGCCCTACACCGTCGGCTATGAAATGTCCCCGAAGCCCACGCCCATTCGTGGTGAAGACAGTGCCAAGGCGTCTGGCAATTCCGGCTCCCAACCGTCTTCGGGGCCTTCCCGTCAGCCTATTAATGCGCCGCAGCTATCCCATCGAGGGCTGACCAACGCGCCGCCTGCCGCAAAAAACGCCGTATCCGATCAGCTACAACAGCTCGCTGGCCAGAATAAAAAATTAAACGAAAAGTTTGATCAGATGGTCGCTAAGCTGGCGCCGCAAATCCTGAAGCTCCAGGCGCAAGTGAACCAGCTCACTCAACAACAAAACGCGAAGACAACCCCTGGAAAAGAGGCTGCTCCGTCGAACCCAAGTACTCGTGGTGGCCCGGCGGCGCAGCAGAACAGCAAGGCGCCTGACGCGCGCACCCCTGCAGAAAACACACAAGCGTCCGGGCGCGATGCACCTCTCAGCTTTGAGCGGTTGAGTGCCGAAAATAAGCAACTGGGCGATAAGCTCGATCAGTTGGAATCCCGTTTCAATTCGACAGTTAAAGGGCTTCAAGGCCAGGTTGGTGATTTGAGTAAGAAGTTGGGCGGGGCAGATACCCCTGAAACCCGGACGCCTCCTGCGACACCAGGCGCAGGCAACGGCAAGCAGGCTACGGCGAATAACATGCCGGCCAAAGATGCACCTAATGCCAACCAAGGTGCCGCATCGGGTAAGGCCAGCCCTGGCGCAGCGTCGGGTCAAGCCAACCAAGGTGCGGCGTCAGGCCAGTCCAACCAAGCCAAACCGGCGGCGCAGTCCAGCGAAAGTAAGCCGTCGGCCCGGTCTGATGAATCAAGCCAGACGCCTCGTACCATCGACGATCTTGCACGCGACAATGAACAACTTCGTGAGCGCCTCGATCAGATGATGGCTGAGTTCACCAAGATGATTTCCCAGCTGCAACAGCAAATTGAGCGACTGAGTAACCAGATCAATTCGCTGAAGGGTTAAGGTCCGCGATGAAAAACGGGTCAATGTGGGCGCCTGCACCTGCATCGACCCTGTTCCGCTGAACATTCATTCAAAGCGCAAAATAACCCGACGGTTATGCTTGCTCTTCTTCTCGATCTTCTCGCAAAACACCCGGCCGATTTCTTCGGTGTTGATCACATGGGTGCCGCCGCACGGCTGGATATCGACCCCGGCAATTTCAATCACTCGCACTGAACTCTGGATCACTGGCGGAGCCACCGCCTGGGTGCGGGTGATCTGCAGTAGGGTCGCGTACTCCGACGCGGGCATCGACAGGGTTTGCACCTGATGGGCCTGTTCGATCAGCGCGTTAAGGTCGCGGGTGATGCTGTCCTTGTCCAGGGTCATTTCCGGCAGGTCGAAATCCAGTCGGCCCTTGTCGGCGCTGATACTGCAGCCGGTGACCGGGGCGTCGATGATCGAGCACAGCAAGTGCAGGCAGGTGTGCATCTTCATGTGCTGGTAACGCCGGTCCCAATCGAGGCTGGCGTCCACTTGCTCCCCTGCGGTCAACTGCTCGGGACAGTGTTCCACCTGGTGCCAGATGATTGAACGCTGCACCGGGTCGCGCACCGTACCGACGATGTCGACGCGCGTGCCGTCGGCCAGGGTGAAGTGGCCGGTATCACCGGGTTGCCCGCCGCCGGTGGGATAGAACAGCGTGTGCTCCAGGGCGATGCCGTATTCGCCGACGGCAATCACCCGGGCGCTGAAGGCGTTCTGGTAGGGCGCGCTGTCAAACAGCGCCAGGGTTTCCATGGTGTGCACAGACATGTTCAACCTCCGACAATCAATGGGCTGGCTTGCAGCAGGTGACGCACCATTGCGCTCAAGCCAGGGGGGGAAAGCAGGGTGATTTCAAATTCCGGCCCGCAGACTTTCAGGTTCAGCGGCAGGCGTGGCAGGCGGTCGGCCATTTCGATACGGCGCAGGCGAAATTGCAGGTGATGGCGTTCTTTCACCGTGGGTTCCAGCATCAGCCCCGGCAACGGGTGGAAGTCAGCGTCCAGCACCGTGACCTTGTGGCTGGTGCTGATCTCGCCGACCACGTGCAGGCGCTCATCAAGGGCGAAGGCGCCGAGGTAGCTGCTGTGCTCCGATTCGTCGTTCTTTTGCAATTGGATCTGGTTGACCACCTTGACCTTGGTTCCCGCCGGCACGTCCTGGGTGATCACGCACGCTGGGCTGATAAACACGTTGTCGCCGATCTGCACGTAGCCCAGCACGCGGGCGCCGGAGCCGATTTCGACGTTGTTGCCCAGGCGCGGGTGGCGCTTGCCGTCGGGGTTGTTGGCGATGCCACGGGCACCGAGGGTTACGCCGCAGAGGATGTAGCAGTCGTTGCCGATCTCGCAGGTTTCGCCGATCACTGTGCCGTAGCCGTGGTCGAGCACAAAGCGCCGACCGATGCGCGCTGCCGGGTGAATTTCGGCGCCGGAGAGGATCTTGCCCTGGTTGCTGAGCTTGAGGGCGATACGCGAAAACATCCCGTTGGTCTGGTCGGGGAAATGCCACACCTGGTGCGCGAGGCGATAGAACAGCACCGCCTTGAACGAGGCATAGGACTCCAGGATCAACTCGCCACGCCCGCGCGACGCCGGGTCGCGGTAGGCGTAGGCAATCAGGTCCTCGGCTACTGCCTGGGCGGCGTTCTGGACCAACGGCGCCAAGTGCGGCTCCAGTTGCTTCATTTGCGTGGGCGTGAGGGTTTTGATGAGGTGGGTAAGCAATTCATCGTGCAGATGTTGCATGTCGATAAAGCCGCCCATGGAGGCACCCCCGCATTCTGGATGGTTGGATAACCGGTTATTCGAAACTGGGCAGGTAGCTGTCGGCATTGTCGTAGACCATGGTCAACACCACCGTTTCGGGCGGTAACTCGGGGGCGAGCTTGGCGATGGCCACCATATTGGCGGCCGAGGACAGGCCCAGGCTGATGGCGTCGGTGCGCATGATTCGTTTCATCATGTCGAGGCATTCCTCACGCGACACCTTGAGCATGCCGTCCAGCACGTTCAGGTTGAGGATGCTCGGGATCAAGCCGATCGACAGGCCCTGGATATGGTGCGGTGCGTGCTGGTTTTTCAGCAGGTCGCATTCTTCCGGCTCCACACCCATCACGCGCAGGGCCGGCCAGGCGGCTTTGAGGGTCTCGCCGATGCCGGTGATATGGCCGCCGGTGCCGATGCCGCTGACGAAGTAATCCACACGCTGCTCACCGAAGGCGCGCAGGATTTCCGGCGCGGTGGTGTCGCGGTGGGTCTGTGGGTTGGCACCGTTGCGTTGCTGGTTGAGCATCACGTAGCTCGGGTTTTCCAGCTGCAACTCCATGCATTTTTCGCCATGGGAATTGTTGCCGAGGCGGCTGTCCGACAGCACCACCTTGGCGCCGTACAGGCGCAGCAGTTTCTGCTTTTCGGGGCTGTAGTTATCCGGGATCACCAGCACCACTTTGTAGCCGAGCACGTTGCCGGCCATCACCAGGCCAATGCCGGTGTTGCCGCCGCTGGGTTCGATAATGGTTTGCCCGGCGTCGCGCATCAGCACGCCGCGGCGCTCGGCGTCGAGGATCATGCCCAAGGCGATGCGTGCCTTATGGCTGCCACCGGGGTTGAGGGATTCCAGTTTGGCGTAGACCTCGATGCCAAGGTCTTCGGAAAACTGCGCCAGGCGCACGATCGGTGTGTGACCGATGGCGTCGAGAATTGAGTTATGCAACATCAGGTCGTTACCCAGGGCCGTGATCAGTACAAAGGCATGTCGGGTTCGACGTCGCGAACCCAGTGTTTCATGCCGCCTTGCAGAACTTTGGTGTTGGCGAAGCCGGCTGCCAGCAGGGTGCTGGCCGCTTGCTCGGCGCGGGTTCCGGCGTAACAGATCAGGTAGTGGGTGTTGTCTCGACTGAGGTTGTCGAGCTGGCCGTCCAGTTCGGCGAGGGGGATATGCACCACGCCCGGCAATTTGCAGACCTCCAGCTCGCTCGCGTCGCGCACATCCAGCAGCACGTCGGCGCTGCTGTGGCGTTCGAGCAGTTGCTTGAGTACCTGAGGCTTGATGTAGCGCTCTTCGGCCAGGCTGGGTTTGCTCGGTATGGCGTCGGCGCAGACTGCGGGCGCCAGGGTTTCGCTATGGCGCAGTTCCGAGCAGCAAGGGCAGTCGGCGCGTCGCTTGAAACGGATCTCGCTGAATTTCATCGCCAGCGCATCAAAGCGCATCAGGCGACCGGACAAGGGTTCGCCGATGCCGATCAGCAATTTGATCGCTTCGGTTGCCTGGATCATCCCGACCACCCCCGGCAACACGCCGATCACCCCGCCCGCGCTGCAATTAGGCGCCAGTTCCGCTGGTGGCGCCTGGGGGAACAGGCAGCGGTAGCACGGCCCGCCCTTGTAGTTGAGCACGCTGATCTGCCCGTCGAAACGGTAGATGGCGCCATACACCAGGGGTTTACCCAACTGCACGCAGGCGTCGTTGACCAAGTAGCGCGTATCGAAATTGTCGGTGCCGTCGATTACCAGGTCGTAGGCGCCGACCAGTTCCAGAGCGTTGTCGGCGGTCAGCGCGGTGTCGTGGGCGTTGATCTGGATGTGGCTGTTGAGGTCTTGCAAGCGTTGCTTGGCGGACGCGACCTTGGACATGCCCAAGGTGCTGTTGCCGTGGACGATCTGGCGTTGCAGGTTGCTGCTCTCGACTACATCGAAATCCACCAGCCCCAGGGTGCCGATGCCGGCCGCCGCCAGGTACAGGCTGATGGGCGAGCCCAGGCCACCGGTGCCGATGATCAGTACCTTGGCTTTTTTCAGGTTCAACTGGCCTTCGCGACCGACGCCGGGCAGGGTGATATGGCGCACGTAACGCTGGACTTCTTCATTGCTCAGGCTGTCGACGTCGATGCCGCCGGAGGTGGCGAGCAGCACTTCGATCCTGGCCTTTTCCGGTAGCTGGTCGTCTGCGTTGAGCAACGCTTCTTCGGCGGTAAACAGGAAGTGTTCCTTGAGCTGGTTGTTCTTCTCGTGAAACAGGTGCGCACGCAATTGCGGGTGGCTACTGCAGAGGTTTTCAATGACTTCGCGCAATGTCGATCCGGTGCCCTCAAGGGTCGATTCCGGCAGCTTGGCCACGCGAACCAGAATGTCGGGGAAAGAGACAGCGTTCATGGACAACTCCGTGTGCAGGTCGTTGAGGGGTTGAAGGGCGAAATGCGTGCTATCCCAGGCAAACAGCTTTGAGCCCAGGGCCCGGCCCTGGCGAACGTCCACCACCAGGTAGCTGACGGGGTAGATCGGCTCGCCCATGAACAGCGCCTTGTCCTGGTCTTCGTCGCTGAAATAGGCGCCGACGTCGGGGTGGGAGTGGTAGATCACCACCACCGGGTTGTCGCTGCGAAATGCTTTGTTCAGCAGCAGCGTGTCGGCCACTGAAAAGGTGTAGCCGTTGGCCGCGCTGCGCGGGTACATCTCGGGGTTCTTGCGGTGCAGCTCGTTCTGGATATTGCTGCCCAGGTACACGCTGCCGTCGGCGAAGACGAAGCCACAGCATTCTTCGGGGTAGCTGCGGCTGGCGTGGGCGTAGATCTGTTCCAGGGCTTCTGGGCGGAGGACGTCCATGTTTCTCTCGCGTTGCTGTGTGAGGGCCGGGAGGGTCAATTTTTCTTGGCCATGAGTTTTTCGATGGGCAACTTGGTGATCGCAAAACCGGCCAGCAGGATGGCCGAGTACAGCATGAGGTCGCGGGAAATCGCCACGCCTTCATACCAGGCGCCGATGATCACGGCGAACACCGGAAAGATGATGAACACGAACGAGAGGATGATCGGGCTGAGGCGCTTAAGCAGCATGAAATACACGATGAAACCACCCACCGACGCCACCAGGCCCAGGTAGAACAAGGCGCCCCACGAGCGCAGGGTGATGGCTTCGAAGGTCGGCGTTTCAAACCACAGGCCGGCGACGAACAGCATCAGCCCGGCGATTCCGATGGGCAGTGTGTTGTAAGTGATCACGCTGATGGCGCTGCCTTTTTGCTTGGTAATGACGTAGCACAAGGCATGCATGATTGCAGCGCTCAGAATCGCCAGTACCCCGAAGAACTCGGCGTGGTCCAGGTGCAGGCCCTGGCTCTTGATGATCATGTAAAGGCTGCCGAAGCCGATACCGATGCCGACCACCTGGGAAAAGTAGATGCGCTCGCTCAGGAACAGCGCTGAGAAAATCAGGATGAACACCGGCATGCAACTGAACAGCAGGGCAGTGAGGCCGGACGAGACATGCATCTCGCCGTAGTTGAGCAGGTAATAGGGCACGCTGAAGTAGGACAGGGTTACGAACACGAAGAACCAACGGCTTTCCCGGGGGAACAGGATCGGCTCGCGGCGCACCATGGCGAAACACAGGAACAGCGGGAACGCGATCAGAAAGCGCAGGCCGGCGGAGGTCAG
Organism: Pseudomonas emilianonis; assembly: GCF_023072625.1. Classification (NCBI taxonomy): domain Bacteria; kingdom Pseudomonadati; phylum Pseudomonadota; class Gammaproteobacteria; order Pseudomonadales; family Pseudomonadaceae; genus Pseudomonas; species Pseudomonas emilianonis. Next base: position 13,276 of record NZ_JAKNRV010000059.1, on the reverse strand, counting down.
CGGTGGCACGCTCTCCACGGCAATTTTGATACCCAGCCAGGTGGTGCCCCAACTCAGGCACACGATGAGAAACATCGCACTGGTCACCAGGCCGGCCAACCACTGTTTTTGAGTTTTTGTTTTTGCGGCGTTTTCGAGAACGGCGGACATTGGCATCGTTTATTGCTTCCCTGAGCCGGAATTGAACTCTATATTGAACTTGTAATAAGTTATTTATTTCGGCGATTGAACCCGTAAAAGCACACTATTAGGGCGAAAGATGGCTGTCAAAACAAATATTGACATGGTGTCAATTATGCGTGAGGGGTTGTCCAACGGGCAGGGCGTTAAGTACAAGCGCCTATCCGATGTCATGGAACGGGGCATCCTCGAAGGCTTGATTGAACCGGGACGAAAACTGCCGCCCCATAGGGTGCTTTCCGACAATCTGGGGGTGACCATCGGCACCATCAGCCGGGCCTACGGCGAGCTGGAACGCCTGGGGTTGGTGGTGGCGCGGGTCGGTGACGGCACGTTCGTGCGCAAGCGTGGGATGGAGCGTCAACGGGATGAAGGTTTTCGCAACTTCAGCGAGGAGCCGCGCCAGTACTTCGACATGAGCCGCAACATGCATATTCCGGGGCAGGAGACGGTGTTCCTGGCGCAGAGCTTCCAAACCCTGTCGACCAACGCCAAGTTTCTCCAGGACATCAGTGCCTACACGCCGGACGCCGGTCTGCCGCGTTACCGGGAAGCAGGCGCGCAGTGGCTGGTGCAGCGCGATTTTCATCCCATCCCAGAGCAGGTCATTTGCGTCAACGGCGGCCAGCATGGGTTGCTCTGCGCGATGATGGCGCTGCTGCGCGCAGGCGATACGGTAGTCACCGAACAACTGACTTATCCCGGGCTGATCACTGCCGCGCGCATGCTCGGTGTGCGGCTGATCGGCCTGGAAATGGATGAAGAAGGTGTGTTACCCGGGGCTCTGGATGAAGTCTGTCGCAATCACCGGGTTTCGGCCTTGTACTGCACGCCCACTATCCAGAACCCGACCACAGCGGTGTTATCGGTCGCACGCCGCGAGGCGCTGGTCAAAGTGTGTCGCGAACATAACCTGCTGATTCTTGAAGATGAAGCCCACGGTGTGCTGGTGGAAGACCGACCGCCGCCCCTTAGTTATTTCGCGCCCGAGCGTACGATTTTGATCAGCAGCTTGAGCAAGGCCGTGTCGGCGGGGCTGCGTGTTGGCTATGTGCATGCGCCGCCGGCATTGGTCAGTCGTATTTCGGCGGCGCTACGTTCGACCTGTTGGATGGCCACGCCGGTGACCCTGGAACTGGCCACCCAGTGGATCGAGAACGGCACGGCGGAATACCTGCTGCGCCAGCAGATCAACGAGATCAGTCGGCGCAAAGCCTTGGTGCAGGGCCTGTTGGTCGGCCTGGAATACCGCACGCACCTCAATAGCCCGCACTTCTGGATTGAAGTCCCGGAGCCCTGGCGTGCGTCGGAAATCGAGGCGGAACTCAAGCAGAATAATTACCTGATCGCCACCGCCGAGGCCTTTGCCGTGGGGCAGACAGCGGTGCCGCAGTTTATTCGGGCGAGTATTTGCAATACGTCGGGCGATGATCAGTTGTTGCGGACGGGCTTCGATGCGCTGGCCACTGCACTGGGACAGGGGGGCGGGCGGTTCCATCTTTAGGCAGGTTCACCGAGTTATCGTCCATCGCGAGCAAGCTCGCGATGGCGTCGGTTCAGACAACCTAATTATTTAAACCGGCGCTCGACGCCTTTCTCCACCAGAATTTTCGCCGAGATCTCTTCCACTGAGAAATGCGTGGAATTGATGTGCGCAATGTTCTCGCGACGGAACAGATTTTCCACTTCGCGCACTTCGAATTCGCACTGGGCATAGCTGGAGTAGCGGCTATTGGGCTTGCGCTCGTTGCGGATGGCTGTCAGGCGATCCGGGTCGATGGTCAGGCCGAACAGCTTATGTGCATGCGCGCGCAGGGCGGCCGGCAGCGTCAGGTGCTCCATGTCGTCTTCGGTCAGCGGATAGTTGGCCGCGCGGATGCCGAATTGCATAGCCATGTATAGACAGGTAGGGGTCTTGCCGCAGCGCGACACGCCGACCAGGATTATGTCGGCCTTGTCGTAGTAGTGGGTGCGGGCCCCATCATCGTTGTCGAGGGCGAAGTTCACCGCCTCGATACGTTCCATATAGTTGGAGTTATGCCCGATGGAATGGGACTTTCCTACGGAATAGGAGGAGTGCTCACTCAACTCTTGTTCCAGCGGCGCCAGGAAGCTCGAGAAAATGTCGATCATGAAACCATTGGAGGTTGCGAGGATCTCACGAATGTCTTGATTGACGATGGTGTCGAAAATGATCGGACGAAAGCCGTCTTTTTCTGCTGCCAGATTGATTTGTTGTACCATAGCCCGCGCTTTATCCGCGTTGTCGATATAAGGCCGCGTGAATTTGGCGAAGGTAACGTTTTCAAACTGCGCGAGCAGGCTTTGACCCAGAGTTTCGGCTGTGATGCCGGTGCCGTCGGAAATAAAGAAAGCAGATCGTTTCATTTGAGCCCTGGGCCTTAAGCTGATGGCGAATCTTGGATATGATAGGCGCGATTTTGCCGTCCCACAGTGGGCCGCATTCTCACTTATTTTCCAGGTCCAGGCCACAAGCGCTGGCGAATGCTCCTACTGAGCAGCCGGCGTCCTGAGCTTTTCCAATACAGAAAGTGGAGAGATCACCTTGGTAGAGTACGTAGTTTCCCTCGATAAGCTCGGCGTCCATGATGTGGAGCACGTAGGGGGCAAGAACGCATCCCTCGGCGAGATGATCAGTAATCTTGCAGGCGCTGGTGTCTCGGTGCCAGGTGGTTTTGCCACCACCGCCCAGGCTTACCGTGATTTTCTCGAACTGAGCGGCCTCAACGCTCAGATCCACGCCGCGCTGGACGCTCTGGACGTCGATGACGTCAACGCCCTGGCCAAGACCGGCGCCCAGATCCGTGAGTGGATCATGGACGCCGAGTTTCCCGAGAAACTCAACGAAGAAATCCGTACCGCGTTTGCCACGCTGTCGGCCGGCAATCCGGACATGGCGGTCGCTGTGCGCTCCTCGGCTACCGCCGAGGACTTGCCCGACGCCTCCTTTGCAGGCCAGCAGGAGACCTTCCTCAACATCCGCGGCGTGGAAAACGTGATCCGCGCAGCCAAGGAAGTGTTCGCTTCGCTGTTCAACGACCGTGCGATTTCCTACCGCGTACATCAAGGGTTCGACCACAAGCTGGTGGCCCTGTCTGCCGGCGTGCAGCGCATGGTGCGTTCGGAAACCGGCACCGCCGGCGTGATGTTCACCCTGGACACCGAATCGGGCTTTCGTGACGTCGTGTTCATCACTGGCGCCTACGGTCTGGGTGAAACCGTCGTACAAGGTGCGGTGAACCCGGACGAATTCTACGTGCACAAGCACACCCTTGAGGCCGGCCGTCCGGCCATCCTGCGCCGTAACCTGGGCAGCAAGGCCATCAAGATGATCTACGGCGACGAGGCCAAGGCCGGTCGCTCGGTGAAAACCGTTGATGTGGACAAGGCCGAGCGCGCGCGCTTCTGCCTGACCGACGCTGAAGTCAGCGAGCTGGCCAAACAGGCGATGATCATCGAGAAGCACTACAAGTGCCCGATGGACATCGAGTGGGCCAAAGACGGTGACGACGGCAAGCTGTACATCGTGCAAGCCCGCCCGGAAACCGTGAAGAGCCGCACTTCGGCCAACGTCATGGAGCGCTACCTGCTCAAAGAAACCGGCACCGTGCTGGTGGAAGGCCGCGCCATCGGTCAGCGCATCGGCGCCGGCAAGGTACGGATCATCAAGGACGTGTCCGAGATGGACAAGGTCCAGCCAGGCGACGTACTGGTCTCCGACATGACCGACCCGGACTGGGAACCCGTGATGAAGCGCGCGAGTGCCATCGTCACCAACCGTGGCGGGCGTACCTGCCACGCGGCGATCATTGCCCGTGAACTGGGGATTCCTGCGGTAGTCGGTTGTGGCAATGCCACCCAACTGCTCAAGGATGGCCAGGGCGTGACCGTATCCTGCGCCGAAGGCGACACCGGCTTCATCTTCGAAGGCGAGCTGGGCTTCGACATCAAGCAAAACTCCATCGATGCGATGCCTGATCTGCCGTTCAAGATCATGATGAACGTCGGTAACCCGGACCGTGCCTTCGACTTCGCGCAACTGCCGAATGCCGGTGTGGGCCTGGCTCGCCTGGAATTCATCATCAACCGCATGATCGGCGTCCACCCCAAGGCCCTGTTGAACTACGACGGCCTGCCGCCGGAGATCAAGGACAGCGTCGACAAGCGCATTGCCGGTTACAACGACCCGGTGGGCTTCTATGTCGAGAAGCTGGTGGAAGGCATCAGTACCCTGGCTGCAGCGTTCTACCCGAAAAAGGTCATCGTGCGTCTGTCGGACTTCAAGTCCAACGAATACGCCAACCTGATCGGCGGCAAGCTCTACGAGCCGGAAGAAGAAAACCCGATGCTCGGCTTCCGTGGCGCCTCGCGTTACATCAGCGAAGCGTTCCGTGACTGCTTCGAGCTCGAGTGCCGCGCCCTCAAGCGCGTGCGCAACGAGATGGGCCTGACCAACGTCGAGATCATGGTGCCGTTCGTGCGCACCCTGGGCGAAGCGAGCCAGGTGGTGGACCTGCTGGCCGAAAACGGCTTGTCCCGTGGTGAAAACGGCCTGCGCGTGATCATGATGTGCGAACTGCCGTCCAACGCCATCCTGGCCGAAGAGTTCCTGGAGTTCTTCGACGGTTTCTCCATCGGCTCCAACGACCTGACCCAGCTGACCCTGGGTCTGGACCGCGACTCGGGGATCATCGCGCACTTGTTCGACGAGCGTAACCCGGCGGTCAAGAAGCTGCTGGCCAACGCCATCCAGGCCTGTAACAAGGCTGGCAAGTACATCGGCATTTGCGGCCAAGGCCCTTCCGATCACCCTGACCTGGCCAAATGGCTGATGGAGCAGGGCATCGAAAGCGTCTCGCTGAACCCCGATTCGGTGCTGGAAACCTGGTTCTTCCTGGCGGAAGGCCAAGCGTCCGCCTAAGGTCGACGCGTCAAAAGTGCCGGTCAATCGTCAGGTTGGCCGGCATTTCTTATCTGTACAGGGCGGAACTCCTTCCGGACGCCGCCCTTTTTTGTGCAAGAGCATTATGCAAAGCAGCAGCAACCTGTTTCCCGTCGCCCTGATCAGCGCTGAACGTCGTGGCGACTTGAGTGAAGATGTATACCGGCTCAAACCCGGCAACAGTCCCGACGGCACCGTCGAGCTGGCCGTGACGCGTTTGGGCCTGGCCGATGTCCCGGAAAGCCGGGGCATCCCCGTGATTTTGTTACATGGCAGCTTTTCCAATCGGCGCTTCTGGTACTCACCCAAGGGTATCGGCCTGGGCGCCCACCTGGCACGCCAGGGGTTTGATGTGTGGATACCGGAAATGCGCGGCCATGGCCTGTCCAAGCGCAACCAGGACTACGCTCGGAATCGGGTCGCCGACTACGCCCGCTACGATTTGCCGGCTATCGGCGCGTTTGTGCGCGAGCAAAGCGCGCAGATTCCCCACTGGATCGGGCACTCCCTTGGCGGTACCACCCTGGCTGCTGCCTTGGGTGGCCAGTACCTCGGTGCGCCGGCGGTGGCTTCAGTGGCGCTGTTCGGCAGCCAGGTCAGTCGCTCCTTCTGGCCGTTGAAGATTCCACCGGTGGAGTGGGGCGGTCGCTTGCTCCTGAAGCGGTTTGGCCAGTTGTCCGGCCCACGGCTCAAGCGCGGCCCCGAGGACGAGCCGGTGGGCGTGATGATCGAGACCATGCGCTGGCACGGCCTGTTTGGACGGTTTGGCGAGGCTGGCCGTGATTGGTGGAAAGGCCTCGCGGAAGTCAACGTGCCGCTGCTGGCCGTCAGTGCCGCCGGTGACCAGCAGGACCCGGACTGGGCTTGCCGCAAGCTGTTCGAACAAGTCGGCTCAGAGCATCGCCAATACCTTTGCCTGGGACGCCAACAAGGTTTTACTGGGGATTTTGGGCACGTGGAGATGTTGGTCAGCAAAGCGGCCCAGGCCGAAGTCTGGCCGCTGGTGGAGCAATGGCTGAAAGATCCGCTCACACCGTTGTTTGATGCTCCGGCCGAGGCATTGGTCGTAGTTTGACGCAGCGCTCTGCCAAGGGCGTTTCGCTCGTCTGTGGTTGCGGCTAAGATATGACGCGTTAAACGCTTCTGGTCATATTCAGTCGCGCAGTGGCTATTGCGTAGCGGCGAAACGGATGGGATGTTTTGCCGCTGCGTCGGCCGGCGCCTCTTTCGAAAGACACGTCTTTGACAGAAAGGAAATTTTTCAATGAACCACTACGTCACTCCCGATCTTTGCGACGCCTACCCGGAACTGGTGCAGGTGGCCGAGCCGATGTTCAGCAACTTCGGCGGCCGCGATTCCTTTGGCGGCGAGATCGTCACCATCAAATGCTTCGAGGATAACTCCCTGGTCAAGGAACAGGCCGACCAGCCGGGCGCCGGCAAGGTGCTGGTAGTCGACGGTGGTGGCTCCCTGCGTCGTGCGCTGCTGGGCGACATGATCGCCGAGAAAGCCGCGAAAAACGGTTGGGAAGGGCTGGTGATCTACGGTTGCATCCGGGATGTCGACGTCGTGGCCCAGACCGACCTCGGCGTGCAGGCCTTGGCCAGCCACCCGATGAAGACCGACAAGCGCGGCATTGGCGACTTGAACGTGGCAGTGACCTTTGCCGGCGTGACATTCCGCCCGGGTGAATACATCTACGCCGACAATAACGGCGTGATCGTGTCGCCCAGCCCGCTGAAAATGCCTGAATAAACCGCAATAGCCGACAGGGGTGAGGATGTTCGAGGAAGACAACGCGCAATGGGGGCTGGTGCATGCCCTGGTGCTGGATGGTAAAGGCGGTGCGCGTTCGATTGCCCGGACTGAGCTTGACGAATTGCAACTGCAGTCCCAGGAAAGCCTGTGGCTGCATTGGGATCGCAGCCACCCGCAAACCCAGACCTGGCTGCGCAAGGCCAGCGGCTTGAGTGAGTTCGCCTGTGACCTGCTGCTGGAGGAGAACACCCGCCCGCGCCTGTTGCCGTTGCCGGACGCTGAACTCCTGCTGTTCCTGCGCGGGGTCAACCTCAATCCGGGCGCAGAGCCGGAAGACATGGTTTCGGTGCGTATCTTCGCCGCGGCCAGCCGGGTGATTTCCCTGCGCTTGCGCCCGCTGCGCGCCACCGATGAACTGCTGGTGCAGTTGGCGGATGGCAAGGGGCCAAAAACCGCGTCTGAACTCATTCTTTATATGGCGCAGTACCTGACTCACAAAGTCCAGGATCTGGTGTCCGACCTGTCTGAAATCGTCGACGTAGAGGAAGAAAAACTCGATACCGACGAACGGTATACCCCGGAGCATGGCAGCATTTTGCAGATCCGTCGGCGAGCGGCCGGACTCAAGCGATTCCTGTCGCCGCAGCGGGATATCTTTGCCCAACTGACGCGGATCAAATTGCCGTGGTTCTGTGATGACGATGCCGACTATTGGAACGAATTGAACAACAGCCTGACCCGCTACCTGGAAGAACTCGAATTGACCCGGGAGCGCGTGGGGCTTGTGCTGGAGGCCGAAGATCGGCGCTTGAGCGTGCGCATGAACCGTACAATGTACCGCTTTGGGATCATCACCGGGATCTTCCTGCCGATGAGCTTTCTGACCGGCTTGCTGGGTATCAATGTGGGGGGCATACCGTTCTCTGCCAGCCCTTACGGATTTGTGATTGCCTGCTTGCTGATGATCTCGGTGGCGTTCGGGCAATGGTGGCTATTTCGACGATTGCGCTGGGTTTGAGCTGAATATGACCTGAACGTAGGAAGGGGCCGATGTGACCTCGGGAATTTAACCCTCGTCTTTTAAATCACTTGCGAGAGGTCTTTATGCACGATCCGTTCGAACAGTCTTTGCGTGACATGCTCAATGCGTCGCCATCCAACCGTGATGACGATGCCTGCCTGGGCCGCGTGTTGAAAACCGCCAACCGTCAGGTTGGGGCGGGGGATCTGTTCGGTCTGCTCGGTCGTTGGCTGCCAGCATTGATGATGGCGCTGAACAATGGTTCGGCCCACGTCTCGCCGGTTTCCCGTCGTAAACCTCTTGCTCGCACTGCTGATAAGGCTGATTGAATATGGAACTTGATCTCTGGACCCAGAGCCTGGTCACCGCGATGACTGCATTGTGGACCAAGGTGGCGAATTTCATTCCCAACCTGTTTGGTGCGCTGGTCTTGGTGTTGCTGGGTTTTGTCGTGGCCAAGCTGCTCGACACCCTACTGTCCAAGCTGCTCGCCAAACTCGGCCTGGACCGCTTGATGGCAGGCACTGGCCTGACCAAGCTGCTGGGCCGTGCAGGGCTGCAAGTGCCGATCTCGACCCTGATCGGCAAGATCGTTTATTGGTTCGTTTTGCTGATTTTTCTGGTTTCTGCGGCTCAATCACTTGGCCTTGAGCGAGTTTCAGCTACGCTCGACATGCTGGCACTGTATTTGCCGAAGGTATTCGGCGGCGCGCTGGTACTTCTCGTCGGCGTTTTACTCGCACAATTAGCCAACGGGCTGGTACGCGGGGCTGCTGAAGGCGTCGGGCTGGACTACGCGGCAGGCCTGGGGCGAATTGCCCAGGGGCTGGTGATCATCATCAGCATTTCCGTTGCGATCAGCCAGTTGGAGGTCAAGACTGACCTGCTCAACCATGTGATTGTGATTGTTTTGATTACCGTTGGTCTGGCCGTTGCGCTGGCCATGGGCCTGGGAAGTCGTGAAATTGCCGGTCAGATTCTTGCGGGAATCTATGTGCGTGAGTTGTATCAGGTAGGGCAGCACGTGCGTGTGGGCGAGGTCGAAGGGCAAATCGAGGAGATCGGTACGGTCAAGACAACCGTGCTGACCGATGACGGCGACCTGGTGTCGCTGTCCAATCGGATTCTCCTGGAGCAGCAGGTCAGTAGCCGCTAACCCGGGAAACCCTGCTAATGTACGCCGCCGCGAACCCGGGTGACCGGGCTGTGGCGGACATTGACCTGACTGTCGGCACGACTTGTTTTGAATAAAGCCCAAACGCTGTCCACGCGCTATGACCCCCGTGAGCTCTCTGATGAGGAGTTGGTCGCGCGCGCGCACACGGAGCTGTTTCACGTAACACGCGCGTATGAAGAGTTAATGCGCAGGTATCAACGCACTCTGTTCAACGTTTGTTCAAGGTATTTAGGGAACGATAGAGATGCGGATGATGTCTGTCAGGAAGTGATGCTCAAGGTGTTGTATGGCCTGAAGAACTTTGAGGGCAAATCGAAGTTCAAGACCTGGCTGTACAGCATCACGTACAACGAGTGCATCACGCAGTATCGGAAGGAACGGCGAAAGCGTCGCTTGATGGATGCTTTGAGTCTGGACCCCCTTGAGGAGGCGTCTGAAGAAAAGGCGCCGGCACCCGAGGATAAGGGCGGGCTTGATCGCTGGTTGGTGCATGTGAACCCAATTGACCGGGAAATTCTGGTGCTACGTTTTGTCGCAGAGCTGGAATTTCAGGAAATTGCTGACATCATGCATATGGGTTTGAGTGCTACAAAAATGCGTTACAAACGTGCTCTTGATAAATTACGTGAGAAATTTGCGGGCGAGACTGAAACTTAGTGCGTGGCAAATATCTCTTACGTGTAGGCAAGTTCTGTTAGACTTGTCGCCGAGTTGTCCTCCGGTTTGTGGGACTGCTTTACAATCACCAGATGGGGATTTAACGGATGAAACTGAAAAACACCTTGGGCTTGGCCATTGGTACTCTTATTGCCGCTACTTCTTTCGGCGCACTGGCACAAGGCCAAGGCGCAGTTGAAGGCGAGCTGTTCTACAAGAAGCAGTACAACGATAGCGTCAAGCACATCGAAGACGGCTTCAACCCAGGCGCTCGCATTGGTTATTTCCTGACCGACGACCTGTCGTTGAACTTGTCCTACGACAAGACCAACCACACCCGTTCGAACGACGGTACCGGTAACCAGAAGATCAAAGGCGATACCACCAGCCTCGTGGCCCAGTACCACTTCGGTCAAGCTGGCGTCGACTCCCTGCGTCCATACGTAGAAGGCGGTGTTGGTCATCAGAGCCGTGGCAACGTTCAGGCTGATGGCCACAGCGGTCGCGACCAGTCCACCCAGCTGATTGCTGGTACTGGCGTGAAGTACTACTTCACCAACAACCTGTACGCTCGTGCCGGTGTTGAAGCTGACTACGCACTGGACAACGGCAAGTGGGATTACTCCGCACTGGTCGGCCTGGGCGTGAACTTCGGCGGTAACGCTGGCGCAGCTGCTCCAGCTCCTACCCCAGCACCAGCTCCAGAGCCAGTTGCAGAGCCAGAAGCTCCAGTTGCTAGCGTTGTTCGTGTTGAGCTGGACGTTAAGTTCGACTTCGACAAGGCCGTTGTTAAGCCTAACAGCTACGGCGACGTGAAAAACCTGGCCGACTTCATGAAGCAGTACCCAGCTACCCACGTAGAAGTGGCTGGTCACACTGACTCCGTAGGTCCAGACGCTTACAACCAGAAGCTGTCCCAGCGTCGTGCTGACGCTGTTAAGCAAGTCCTGGTTAAAGACGGCGTAGAATCTAACCGCGTTACTTCGGTAGGTTACGGCGAATCCCGCCCAGTTGCTGACAACGCAACTGAAGCTGGTCGTGCTGTTAACCGTCGCGTAGAAGCTGCGGTTGAAGCTCAAGCTGCTCAGTAATTACTGAGTAGTAGAAAAAAACCCGGCTTCGGCCGGGTTTTTTTTCGCCCTGGATTTGCCTCAGGCGCTGGCTGCCGCTGCGACGTAGGCGGCCTGCGAGATGGCGGCGACGCTGCCGATCACCAGGATCGCCGGGCTCTTCAAGGCGAACGCCAGCGCGTCGTCCTGCATCCGCGATAAATTACTACGGCACTCCCGCTGCTGCGGCAACGAGGCATTTTCGATCATTGCCACCGGCATATCCGCAGCCATCCCGCCTTCCAGCAATTGCTGACGAAGCTCTTCGAGCTTCGCTACGCCCATATAGATCACCAGCGTCGTCCCGCCTTCCGCCAGCGCGCGCCAATTGAGGCTGCTGTCGTCCTGGGTGTGGGCTGTGACCAGGGTCACGCCGCGGCTGACACCGCGCAAGGTCAGCGGAATTGCGCAGTTCGTCGCGCCCGCCAGCCCGGCTGTGATCCCGTTGATCAACTCGACTTCGACGCCGCGTTCGCGCAGCCACGTAGCCTCTTCGCCACCACGCCCGAAAATGCATGGATCACCGCCCTTGAGCCTTACCACGCACTTTCCCTGGCGGGCATAACGCAGCATCAGGCGGTGGATAAAGTCTTGCGGGGTAGAGCGGCAGCCCCCGCGTTTGCCGACCGTGATCACCCGCGCCGCGGCGCAGTGTTCCAGTACTGCCGGGTTGACCAGGTCATCGATCAGCACCACATCGGCCGTGTTCATTGCCCGTACAGCCTTGAGGGTCAGCAGCTCCGGGTCGCCGGGGCCCGCGCCCACCAGCCAGACTTTTGCGTTCATGTGGTTTTCCTCGTCTAGAGATGACGTCAGCGGTGAAAGAGTAAATAGAGGAGCGCCAGATTGATCAGCATCGAGAGCAACCCCAAGGTGCGCCAGACCTTCAAGGGTTCCCGCTCCAGCAACGGCCGGGGGCGGACACTCAGTTCGCGCCGGTCTGCCTGCTCGAGAACCAGCAGCCATTCTTCGGCGGTTTCATAGCGTTGCGCCGGTTGAGCAGCCACCGCGCGGTCGAGGCTGAGCGGTAACCAGTCCGGCAGGTCGGGACGGTAGCGGCTGGCGCTGACCGGATGGGTGAACCTGGGCCGTTGGAAAGCCTCAATTTCACCGTAGGGGTAATGCCCGGTCAGCAGGTAATACAGGCAGACGCCTACGCTGTATAAATCTTGTTGGGCCGTAGGACGCTCACCATGGAACGCCTCGGGCGCGATAAAGCTCGGCGTGCCGGGCAGCACATGAGCCCGGTCCTCCGAGAGACCCGTACAGTAGGCCAGGCCGAAATCCAGCACGCGTAATTCACCATCCTCACCCAGCAGCAGGTTCTCCGGTTTGATGTCGCGGTGCAGTATTTGCCGGCGATGCAACAGACCCACCGCCCGCAGCAAGCGTTCGGCCACGGATTGCCATTGCGCCAGGGGCAATGGGCCCTGTTGCAGGAACAGTTCTGCCAGGGTTTGCCCCGGATATTCACGCATCACGTAGTACAAATGCTGACGCGCGCTGGCCGCGTGGACTTCAGGAAACGCGCGCCCGGCCACCCGCCGCAGAAACCATTCCTCCGACAGCAAGGCCTGACCAGCGTCGTTGTCATCGTCACGGCTGAGGGGCAGGGTTTTCAGCAGCCAGGGTTGCTGTTGGGCATCGCGTACCCGATACAGCAATGACTGTCGGCTCTGCGCCAGTACGCTTTCCACCTGCCAGCCTTCGAACTGTTGCCCGGCTTTCAGCGCTGGGGGCAGCGGCCATTGCTGCAACTGCACCAGTGCGTCGCCCAGGGTCGCGGCGCCGAGTTTATCGATGCGTACAAGCAGGGCGCTGGCGTTGTCCTGGCTACCGGCCAGGTGTGCGGCTGTGATCAGCGTGTGTACCGCCAGATCGAGGTCGGTCTGCTCGCGCAGGATCGCACTGATGCTGTGATCACCCAAGGTTGCCCACACACCATCGCTGAGCAGCAGGAAGCATTCGCCCTCGCGCAATTGGCCGTCGAGAAAATCCAGCACCAGGTGTTGATCCAGGCCGAGGGCGCGCTTGAGCACATGCTGCATGCCCGGCTGTTCCCACACATGATCTTCGCTGATGCGCTGTAACTCGCCGTCCAGCCAGCGATACGCCCGGCAATCGCCGACGTGGGCCAGGGTGAAACGTTGCCCGCGAAACACCAGTGCACTGAGGGTGGTCAGCAACGGCTGGCCGCCGCCATTGGCCTGCAGCCAGCGATTCTGCGCGAGCAATAGGCGTTCGAGCGCTTGGGCCACGCTCCAGGTTTGCGGCGTGGCGTAATAGTCCACGGTGCGCAGGCCAAAGCGTTGTAGGCAGAAGTCTTCCTCGTCGAGGGTTTCCGCCAGGTGTGTGTGTAGGCGCACGTCGAGGCTCTCGGCCAGTTCGGCGCTGGCTTGCATGATTTGCG
>NZ_JAKNRV010000599.1:0-1993 GCF_023072625.1 Pseudomonas emilianonis | reverse complement strand
GGGTTTTCTCGCCGTCGGGCACGGCGATCTTGATCACGGTGAAACCATGTTCCTTGCCGGCTTTTTCGGCGAAGGCCCATTCGGTCTGGAACCAGGGTTCTTCGGCTTGTTTGACCAAAAAGCCGATCTTCACTTCTTCGGCGGCCAGCAACAGGCCGCTCATGCTCAGGGCCGAGACCGCGACGGCGGCACAGCACAGGGAACGCAAACCACGACGACGATTCATACGGGTGACTCCTTGTTGTTGTTTTTAAAGTCTTGGGTTCAGCCAGCAAAGCGGTGACAGGGTTTACCGGGCACATCGACCTCGATGGCAAGCACCGCGCCATCCAGGGGGTGATCGAGGGGGCTGGCGGCGCTGGTGATGTACAGGGTGGTGAGGTGGGGGCCGCCAAACACGCAACTGGTGGGGCGGCTGACGGGCAGTTCGATGATCCGATCCACTTCACCCTCCGGCGTCAGGCGCAGCAGGCAACTGCCGTCCCAGCGTGCGTTCCAGAGATAGCCTTGGCTGTCCATGGCCGAGCCGTCCGGCCCGCCGCGCCCGTGCGGGCCGAACCACACTTGGGCAGGGTCGAGTTGGCCGTTCGGTTGGATCGCATGCCGATACAGCGTGCCGTCCAGGCTGTCGCCGAAATGCACCTGGGCGCCGTCCGCGCTCCACAGCAAGGTGTTGGGAATGCCCAGGCCGTGCAGCAACGGCGTGACCCGCGCATCGGCATCAACGCGAAACAGCCCGCCGGAACGACGCGTGACGGGCAGGTCTTCACCGTGTTCGCCGAGGTTGTTCTGCATGGTGCCCAGCCACAGGCGACCCTGGGCGTCGCAGCGCGCTTCATTGCCCCGGTTGCCCGCGTGCGGGTCGGCCACGCAGAACAGGCGCAAGGCTTCGGTCGCGAGGTTCAGTCGATACACGCCGCTGCTCAAGGTCACCAGCGCATCGCCGCTTTCACACGGGATAAACGCGGAGACATGCTCCGGCAACTGCCAGGTCTGCAATTGCCCGTCCATCAGGCGCAGCGCCTGTTTGCCGGCGATGTCGACCCAATACAGGGCCTGGGAGGGCACGTCCCAGAACGGGCCCTCCCCCAGTTGCGCACGGTGCGCGGTGACGGCGTGAAACGACATGAAGCCTCCTGGATTGTTGTTCTCAGGTGCGCGTTACAGCGCGTCGCGTGACGGCGTGCCATCCACCAGGCGCTGGATACGCAATGGGTTGGCGTTTTTCAACGCGTCGGGCAGCAGGCTGTCCGGGTAGTTCTGGAAACACACCGGGCGCAGGAAGCGGTCGATGGCCAGGCTGCCGACCGAGGTACCCCGCGCATCCGACGTCGCGGGGTACGGGCCGCCGTGGACCATTGCGTCGCACACTTCCACGCCGGTCGGGTAGCCGTTGAGCAGGATACGCCCGACTTTCTGCTCCAGCAGCGGCGTGAGTTCGGCGAACTGCTGCAGGTCGGCCGGCTCGCCGATGATCGTCGCCGTGAGCTGGCCGTGCAGGCCGTGCAAGGCGGCGCTGAGCTGGGCCTGGTCGGCGACTTCGACGAACACCGTGGTGGGGCCGAACACTTCCTCTTGCAGCACTTCATCGCCGTCGATCAGCAAGCTGACATCGGCCTTGAACAACTGCGGCCGCGCCTGATTGCCGGTTTGAGCCTGACCCGCCAGGTGCTGGATGCCGGGATGCGCCAGCAGTGTTTGCAGGCCCTTGCCATAGCTGCTCAAGGTGCCGGCATTGAGCATGGTCTGCGCCGGCTGATCACCGATCAGTTGCGCCACCTGCTGAGTGAACGCGGTGAAGGCCGCTGACGCGATGCCGATCACCAAGCCAGGATTGGTACAAAACTGGCCGCAGCCTTGCACCACCGAGGCGAAATCCAGGTTTGGCCATGACGATGCCCTTATCCGATGTTCGACAGTTTCAGCAGTTGGCGCAGGTCGTTGAGCAAGTCCTTGCCCTTGACCGTCGTGTCGTAGCGCAGCACCAGGTTGC
>NZ_JAKNRV010000598.1:0-1999 GCF_023072625.1 Pseudomonas emilianonis | reverse complement strand
CGTGCCTGGCGGTATTGGGGCAACTGCGCTGGAAGCCGGACCTGGTCATCCTGGTGGTGCCCACCTTGTTCTGCGCGCCCCAGGCGTTGCTGTTGGCCAGGCTGTGTGGCGCCAAGTCGGTGCTGCAGGTCCAGGATGACTACGGCTATGGGTATGGCGGCTACAATCGCTACGGCAACGGCATGTACAACTCGGCGCCGATCGTGCGCACCTATGAAGTTCAGGTCGTCGTCGTGCGGGTCAATCTGTTCGATGCGCGCAGCGGTCAGCCGGTGTGGAGTGCCAGCGCCGAAACCGGCAGCCAGGGCAGCCTCAGTGAGCGGGCGGATGCGTTGCGCCAGGCGGTGCAAAAGGCAATGACGGCGTATCCTCCCAGTTAACAGCTATTCTCATTTAATGCCCGGATCGCTCGTTGGAGAACCACCATGTTTCGACGTATCGCAACGCTCGCTTTTGTCGCTCTGTTGGGCGGTTGCCAGACCAGCCAGGTCAACCACGACTTCGATGCCGGCCGAGACTTCGGCGCCTACCGCAGCTGGGCCTGGAAAGACCCGGCTGTGCAATACCGTCCTGATGATCCGCGGATCAAGAGCGACCTCACCGAACAACGTATCCGCCAGGCTGTCGGCGAACAGCTCGACCAACGTGGCCTGCGCCCCGCAGCGGCGGGCACCAAGGCGGACCTGACTGCGCAGGCCTACCTGATCGTCGAAGACCGTCAGCAACAAGTCAGCACCAACTACGGCGGCGCCTGGGGCGGGCCGTGGAACGGTTACTGGGGCGCGCCGATGTACAACGAAACGCGCAACATCAGCTACAAGGTGGCGACCATCCAGATCGACCTGCTCGACGGCAAGGACGGCAAACTCGTCTGGCGCGGTAGCGACGAGCAGATCATGGCCAACTCGCCCGAGCCGCAGGATCGCAGCAACGCCATCCGCAAGACGGTCAGCCGAATCCTTTCCAGTTACCCGCCGCACTGAAAATCACGTTGCCCCGAGCGAGACGACCGGCCGGTTTCAGCCAATCGGCCGCCATCTTCCAACCATGTGCTCAATATCCCCCGAGCCTTTTAACCACAACTCGCCACTGGAACCGGCGCCGCTGGCGTGCAGGGCGACCTCGCTGGGCAGGCGTACCGGTTTCTTGAACTCGACCTCTATGTCGATATTCGCCGCGGGCAGGTGCTCACCGAGGGCGGCGAGGGTTCGTGCCTTGTTCCATAGACCGTGGGCGATGGCTTGGGGGAAACCGAATAATTTGGCGGTCAGGGCGCTTAAATGGATCGGGTTGTAATCGCCGGACACCCAGGCGTAGCGCCGGCCGATATCGGCGGGGGCTTTCCAGTGGGTCAATTCGCTGACCTGGGTGGGCGTGGGCAAGGCGTCGTCCGCCGCCGCGCCGTCGAGCTTCACGCCACGACAGAGCATGCGGCTCTGCGCTTCCCACAGGAGTCCGAGGGCATCTTCGACGGTGGTCACCACCTCAAACGTCGCGCCCTTGGCGTGGGGCTGGAGGTTTTCTGCGTGTAGGGCGATGGTCAGGTCACTCACCGCACCCAAGGGCCGGTGAACACGGATGCGGTTGCTTAGGTGGACCAGCCCCAACAGCGGGAACGGAAACGATGGGGCCGTCAGCAGTTGCAACTGCAGGCCGAATGCCAGGATGTGTGGATAAGTTACCGGCAGCATCGGGCTGTCGGCAAAGCCGCACACCTTGCGATACGCCGCCACATGCTGTGGGTTGACGCTCACGCGGCAGCGAAACCCCTGCTCGGGCAAGTGGCTGCCGGTGATCTTGCGCTTGAGCACCGCGTGCCAGTACAACGGCGCAAGCATTGGCGGGCTGTCCAGAGTTTTCCATTGCATGCTTACGGCCAGCACACCGGGACACCGGTGCGGATACCTTTGCCGGCCTTGAAGACGGCTGCCTTGTTCGGCCAGATCAGCGGCTGCTCGCCTGCGCGTTGGTAACTGAAGATGTGCGCGCCCTGTTGGGC
>NZ_JAKNRV010000597.1:0-2004 GCF_023072625.1 Pseudomonas emilianonis | reverse complement strand
GTATTGCCGCTGGTCGAAGCCGTCGCCCGTCGCTCGGCCTATCTGGTGTTGCTCACGGAGAACCCCGACGCCCTGCGCCGCCTGCTGACCCTGTGCGCCGCCAGCCCGTGGATCGCCGAACAGATCACCCGCTTCCCGCTGTTGCTCGACGAATTGCTCAACGAGGGCCGCTTGTTCAAACCGCCGTTGGCGCCGGAACTCGCCGCCGAATTGCGCGAACGCCTCACGCGCATCCCCGAAGATGACCTTGAGCAGCAGATGGAAGCCCTGCGGCACTTCAAGCTGGCCCACCGCCTGCGGGTGGCCGCCTCGGAAATCGCCGGCAGCCTGCCGCTGATGAAAGTCAGCGACTACCTGACCTGGCTCGCCGAAGCCATCCTCGAACAAGTGCTGGCCCTGGCCTGGCGCCAGACCGTCGCTCGCCACGGCGCGCCGCAACGGCTGGACGGCACCGTGTGCGATCCTGGGTTCATCATTGTCGGTTATGGGAAAGTCGGCGGCATCGAATTGGGGCATGGTTCGGACCTGGACCTGGTGTTTATCCACGACGGCGACCCGCAGGCCGAAACCGATGGTGCCAAGCCGATTGACGGCGCGCAGTTTTTTACGCGCCTGGGCCAGCGGATTATTCACTTGCTGACCACGCAGACCAACTCGGGGCAATTGTATGAAGTGGATATGCGCCTGCGACCTTCGGGCGCATCCGGTTTGCTGGTGAGCTCCCTCGGCGCCTTCGCGCGCTATCAGGAAAACGAGGCCTGGACCTGGGAGCATCAGGCGCTGATCCGCGCGCGGGTGCTGGTGGGCAGCCAGGATGTGGGCCGCGCCTTCGAGCAGGTGCGGGCCAAGGTATTGGGCCGTGAGCGCGACCTGACGAAGCTGCGCCAGGAGGTCAGCGAGATGCGCGCCAAGATGCGCGACAACCTGGGGACCCGGGCCACGGCGGCCGGTACCGGCGCCAATGCCTTCGAACCCACGGCGGTGTTCGACCTCAAGCAGGACGCGGGAGGTATCGTCGATATTGAATTTATGGTGCAATACGCCGCTTTGGCGTGGTCTGCGCAACATCCATCGTTGCTGCGCTACACCGACAATATCCGCATTCTGGAGGGCCTGGAGCAGGTCGGGCTGATGCCCGCCGCCGATGCCCATTTGCTGCGCGAGGTGTATAAAGCCTACCGTTCCGCGGCTCACCGCCAGGCCTTGCAGAAAGAGGCCGGTACGGTTGCCGGGGATCAGTTCGTCGACGAACGGCGCCAGGTGATGCGAATCTGGCAGGCACTGGGGTTAAGCTCACACTCGATTTAATGAGCGGCGCCAATCTAATGTGGAAACCGGCTTTATGTGAGAGCGGGCCTGCTCGCGGTGCAGGCGCTACGGTCTGTCTATCAGGCCGCGGTGATGCTATCGCGAGCAAGCCCGCTCCCACACAATGCACGCCCTACAGTAATCATCGAGGCGGGGAGGCGTAAGCCTCCCCGCATCGTTTGTGGAAACTACATGAATATTCTGATCGTTGGGCCCAGTTGGGTCGGTGACATGGTGATGGCGCAGACACTGTTCCAGTGCCTGAAACAACGTCATCCCGACTGCCAAATCGACGTGCTCGCCCCTGAGTGGAGCCGGCCGATCCTTGAGCGCATGCCGCAAGTGCGCAAGGCCTTGAGCTTCCCGCTCGGCCATGGCGCCCTCGAACTGGCGACCCGCCGTCGCATCGGTAAATCCCTGGCCGGCCAGTACGACCAGGCGATCTTGTTGCCCAACTCGATGAAATCGGCGCTGGTGCCGTTTTTCGCCGGCATTGCCCTGCGCACCGGCTGGCGCGGCGAGTTTCGCTACGGCTTGCTCAATGACGTGCGCAAGCTCGACAAGGCGCGCTACCCGCTGATGATCGAACGCTTCATGGCCCTGGCCTTCGCGCCAGGTGCCGAGTTGCCGACGCCGTACCCGCGCCCGAGCCTGCAGATCGACCCGATCACCCGCGACGCGGCCCTGGCCAAGTTC
>NZ_JAKNRV010000596.1:0-2004 GCF_023072625.1 Pseudomonas emilianonis | reverse complement strand
CCCGGATTCCGAGGAACTGGCGCGGCTGCAGAAAAAACTGCCGCAGTGGATGCGCAATGCCGACCCGGCCGATCGCTTTGCCTATCACCGACACGCCCTGGAACTGGCCAGCGATGTACAGCGCAATTTCTGGTGGTGCGCAAATGGCAGAAGGCGTTGCTGATCGTCGGCCCCACCGAGGATGACCAGGCCTACGCCGCCGCCCTGCGCCGCGCCGCCAAGCGCTTCGGGGTGAAACTGGTGGCGGAGAAAGCCTGGCGCTTCGATAACGACCAACGCCGCAGCGCCCAGGCGGACATGCCGCTGTTCACCCAGACCGCCGAATACGACGTGGTGCTGGTGGCGGACGAGCGCGGCGACTTCGGCGAGTACGTGCCCTACCAGACCTGGTACCCGCGCCCCGTCGCCGGCACGCAAGGCCTGACGCCCACCGGCTGGCACAAAACCGTCGAGACCTACGGCGCCGCGCAATTGCAAAAACGCTTCGAGGCCCTGGCCGGGCGCTGGATGAACGACCGCGACTTCGCCGCCTGGATGGCCGTGCGCAGCGTCGCCAGTGCGGTGAGCAAGCTGCGCCAGGTCGATCCCATGACCATCCGCCAACTGGAAATCAGCGAGCAACTGCCGCTGGACGGTTTCAAGGGCCGCAAGCTCAGCTACCGCCCCTGGAACGGCGAACTGCGCCAACCGATCCCCATCGTGCAACCGCGCGCCCTGGTCAGCACCTCGCCCCAGGACGGTTTCCTGCACCCCTTCAACGAAATGGACAGCCTGGGCTACGACAAGCCCGAGGTGACCTGCCGCTTCCCCTGATCGCTCACACAATAATAAGGAATCCGCCATGCGCCGCACCCTGCTCTCATGCGCCCTGCTGCTTGCCGCCGGGCACGCCGTGGCCAGCACCGCCTGGGTCTCCAACGAGAAAGACAACACACTGAGCCTGATCGACATGCAGACCCTGCAAGTCACCGACACGCTCAAGGTCGGCCAGCGCCCACGCGGCCTGCTGCTGTCCCATGACAAGAAGCTGCTGTACATCTGCGCCAGCGATTCGGACCGCGTGCAGGTGATGGACGTGGCCACGCGCAAGATCATCAAGGAACTGCCCTCCGGCAAAGACCCCGAGCAGTTCGCCCTGCACCCCAACGACCGCTGGCTGTATGTGTCCAACGAAGACGACGCACTGGTCACGGTGATCGACACCGAGACCTCCAAAGTACTTGGCCAGATCAGCGTCGGCGTCGAGCCCGAAGGCATGGCCGTCAGCCCGGACGGCAAGTGGGCGGTGAACACCAGCGAAACCACGAACATGCTGCACTGGATCGACACCAGCACCCAGACCCTGGCCGACAGCACCCTGGTGGATCAGCGCCCGCGCTTCGTCGAGTTCAACCACGATGGCGCGCAACTGTGGGCCTCGGCAGAAATCGGCGGCACCGTGACCATTCTCGATGTGGCCAGCCGCGCGATCCTCAAGACCCTGACCTTCAAGATCAAGGGCGTCCACCCAGACAAGGTGCAGCCGGTGGGGATCAAGCTCAGCGCCGACGGCAAGTACGCCTTTGTCGCCCTGGGCCCGGCCAACCATGTGGCGGTGATCGACGCCAAGACCTTCGAGATCCTCGACTACCTGCTGGTGGGCCGCCGCGTGTGGCAGATGGCATTTACCCCGGACGAAAAACAGTTGCTGGCCACCAATGGCGTCAGCGGCGATGTGTCGGTGATCGATGTGGACAGCCTCAAGGTGATCAAGTCGGTGAAGGTCGGGCGTTATCCGTGGGGCGTGGTGGTCACGCCATGAATGCCCTGGAGGTGCGCGACCTGAGCTTCGCCTATGGCGCGCGCCAGGCCTTGCACGAGGTGAGTTTCAGCCTGGCGCCGGGGCGCTTTGCCGCGTTGCTCGGGCCCAACGGTGCCGGCAAGTCGACCTTGATCGCCCTGCTCACGCGCTTGTACGACCTGCAAAGCGGCGACATCCGCGTGGACGGCCATTCCCTGCGCGAC
>NZ_JAKNRV010000595.1:0-2010 GCF_023072625.1 Pseudomonas emilianonis | reverse complement strand
CCGAACGCCTGCACCTGGGCGATCACCGCGCTGGCGTCGCCGAAACCGTTGAGGATCAGGTTGGCGCCGGCCTCGGCCAAACTCAAGGCGATGCCCAAGCCGATGCCGCTGGTGGAGCCGGTGACCAGGGCGGTCTTGCCATTCAAGTTCGTCATAGAAACCTCACACAATGCCGGTGGCGTAGAAAGTACCGATCACCACGAACACCGCGAGGGTCTTGATAATCGTGATGCCGAAGATGTCCTTGTAGGCTTCGCGGTGGGTCAGCCCGGTGACCGCCAGCAACGTGATCACCGCGCCGTTGTGGGGCAGGGTGTCCATGCCGCCGCTGGCCATGGCCGCGACCCGGTGCAGCACCTCAAGCGGGATATTGGCCGCGTGGGCCGCTGCAATAAAACTCTCGGACATCGCCGCCAGGGCGATGCTCATGCCGCCGGACGCTGAGCCAGTGATACCGGCCAGCAGGGTCACGGTGATCGCTTCGTTGACCAGCGGGTTGGGGATGCCCTTGAGCCAGTCCGCCAGCACCAAAAAGCCCGGCAGCGAGGCGATCACTGCACCAAAGCCGTATTCCGAAGCGGTGTTCATCGCCGCCAGCAACGCACCACTGACCGCGCTCTTACTGCCTTCGGCGAGCTTGCTTTTGATTGCTGACCAGCCGAACACCAGCACCATGACGATGCCCACCAGCAGCGCCGCTTGCACCGCCCAGATCGCAGTGAGCTTGGCGATTTCGGTGGTCACCGGCGTGCTCATGCCCGCCAGGCTGAGGCTGTGGGTCTTGCCGTACCACTGCGGAATCCAGTGGGTGAACAGCAGGTTCATCACCCCCACCAGGATCAGCGGCGACAGCGCGATCCAGGGGTTAGGCAGGCTCAGGTTTTCGGCGGTCTCCGGCTCGTTGCGCAGCTCGGTGCCGTAGCCTTCACCGGCCCGTTGCGCCTTGTTGCGCTGGCGCGCCAGGTAGAGCATGCCGGTGCAGAACACGAAGACCGTGCCGATCAGCCCCAACCACGGCGCGGCCCAGGCGGTGGTGTTGAAGAACGTACTGGGGATGATGTTCTGGATCTGCGGCGTGCCGGGCAGCGCATCCATGGTGAAGGAGAACGCACCCAGGGCAATGGTCGCCGGAATCAGGCGCTTGGGAATGTCGCTCTGACGGAACATCTCCGCCGCGAACGGGTACACCGCAAACACCACCACGAACAGCGACACGCCGCCGTAGGTGAGCAGGGCGCAGACCAGCACGATCACCAGCATCGCTTGGCGCGTGCCGAGCAAACGGATCGCGGCAGCGACGATGGAGCGCGAGAAACCCGACAGCTCGATCAGCTTGCCGAACACGGCACCGAGCAGGAACACCGGGAAATACAGTTTGATGAAACCGACCATTTTCTCCATGAACACCCCGGTAAACGCAGGGGCGACGGCGGACGGGTCAGTGAGCAGGACGGCGCCGAGGGCGGCGATGGGGGCAAACAGGATAACGCTATAGCCACGGTAGGCAGCCAGCATCAGCAGCGCGAGGGCCGCCAGGGCAATGATCACACTCATGGTGTGTCTCCATCGGATTGTTATTTTTGTGGGGTGAAGCTGTGGAGGAAGGCTATAGCGAGATGTGTGCCATGTTCATAACCTATTGAAAAACATAGATATTCACGTACACATGAACAAACTTTCCAGATTTAGTCTCAATCTAGAGACAAAAACAGATCAAAGGTGGGAGGGGGCTTGCCCCCGATAGCGGTGGGTCTGCAAAGAATAGGCTGACTGAGGCACTGCCATCGGGGGCAAGCCCCCTCCCACAAGGATTGTCTTTGTATTGAGATTTGTGTCTCTTTATTGAGATGTGGCCAGGCCCAGCGCGACCATTTTCTTGTACAAGGTCGACCTGCCCAGCCCCAAGCGCTGGGCCGCGTCCACCACATTCCCGTCGCAGGCCTTGAGCGCCGCCGCAATCACCTGCCGATCAAAGCGCTCGCGCGCCGCCGCAAACGTCTCGCCCTCGAC
>NZ_JAKNRV010000594.1:0-2023 GCF_023072625.1 Pseudomonas emilianonis | reverse complement strand
CACCAGGCTGGCGTTGTACAGCGCGCCATCCCCGACCTGCAGTTGCCCCTGGCTCACGCTGGGGTTGGGCAGCGCGATGGAGCCGGCCACCAGGGTCACGCCAAACTCCTTGGCCAGGCCGCCGAACAGCACCTGGTAGTCGCGCGCCATCGCCGGGGCTTTCATGCGTAAGTAAGCGTCGTCCATGCGGTTGTCGCCAGTCGCGCTGATCCAGGCGCGCATGAATTGCACCGGGTTGCTGATCGACAGCCAGTTCATCGCGTCTTTCAGATGGGGCGCCTGATACAGCTCGTTTTTTTCGCCGCTGAGCATCAGCCAGGTGCCGATGTGTTCCGGCAGCACGACGATGGTTTTTTCATTGAGCAGCCCCTGGTCTCGGGCCGTTTGCAGGTAGGCCGCGAGTTTCAGGTGCAAGCGTTCCAGGCTCTGGTAATCGCCGGGGAACAGTTCCGGCTGGATGCCCAGCAGGTTGCCGCGATCGGCGGGCTGGCCCTCGTTGACGGCCAGGGTGATGCGCAGGTCGGACAGGTAATGCGCCACGGGGCGCTCCTGGGTCCAGACCAGATAGGCGGCGACGGCGGCAACCAACGCCATGGTGACGGTAAAAGCTAGAAGTTTACGCATGGGGGAACAGACAACGGACCAAGTGCAGGGTTCGCGACTAGGGTAGGGCCCGTGGCTCTGCTTGCCAAGGGGTGCTGTGCATTTGGATCAATAACTTGTCAGTTTCAGTCATTGAGCCCTGGCTGATCGCCTCTATAGTCTGTGGGACATAAACCGATGGCAAGCCGTTAGAGCGTGCCACGTCCCGTGATGATCCGTTGTGGAGCTTGACCATGACCGCTGCTGCGTACCCGCACCTGCTGGCCCCGTTGGACCTGGGTTTTACCACCTTGCGCAACCGTACCCTGATGGGCTCGATGCACACGGGCCTGGAAGAAAAACCGGGCGGTTTCGAACGCATGGCGGCCTATTTTGCCGAGCGTGCCCTTGGCGGCGTGGGCCTGATGGTCACCGGCGGCATTGGCCCGAACGATGAAGGTGGGGTGTATTCCGGCGCGGCCAAGCTGACCACCGACGAAGAGGCGCAGAAGCACAAGATCGTGACTCGCGCCGTACACGCAGCCGGCGGCAAGATCTGCATGCAGATCCTCCATGCCGGTCGTTATGCCTACAGCCCCAAGCAGGTTGCACCGAGCGCGATCCAGGCGCCGATCAACCCGTTCAAGCCCAAGGAGCTGGACGAAGCGGGCATCGAGAAGCAGATCCAGGATTTCGTCACCTGCTCGCTGCTGGCCCAGTCCGCCGAATACGACGGCGTGGAAATCATGGGCTCCGAAGGCTACTTCATTAACCAGTTCCTCGCCGCCCACACCAACCACCGTACCGATCGTTGGGGCGGCAGCTATGAAAATCGCATGCGCCTGGCGGTGGAGATCGTGCGCCGGGTGCGCGAAGCCGTCGGCCCGAATTTCATCATCATCTTCCGCCTGTCGATGCTCGACCTGGTGGAAGGCGGCAGCAGTTGGGAAGAAATCGTGCAACTGGCCAAGGCCATCGAGCAGGCTGGTGCGAGCATTATCAACACCGGGATCGGCTGGCACGAAGCGCGTATCCCGACCATCGCCACCAAGGTGCCGCGTGGCGCGTTCAGTAAAGTCACCGCCAAATTGCGTGGCGCGGTGCAGATCCCGCTGATCACCACCAACCGCATCAACACCCCGGAGATTGCCGAGCAGATCCTCGCCGCAGGCGATGCCGACATGGTCTCGATGGCGCGGCCGTTCCTCGCCGACCCAGAGTTCGTCAACAAGGCCGCCGCCGGCCGTGCCGATGAAATCAACACCTGCATCGGCTGTAACCAGGCCTGCCTGGACCACACCTTCGGCGGCAAGTTGACCACCTGCCTGGTCAACCCGCGCGCGTGCTACGAGACCGAACTCAACTACTTGCCGGTCAAGCAGATCAAGAAAATCGCCGTGGTCGGCGCCGGTCCTGCGGGCCTGGCCGCGGCCACGGTGGC
>NZ_JAKNRV010000593.1:0-2033 GCF_023072625.1 Pseudomonas emilianonis | reverse complement strand
AACCCGCCGCACCGGGCGCGGCGCAGACCGCGAGCTGCACGTCGCTCAATGCCGTCACCTGGGCGTCGGTGCCCGGCGGCAGGTAAACGGCAAAGGGCGATTTGTCTTCAAACACCGACTGACGATCGCCGAGGTTCTGCCAGCTAAAACCGTCGCCCTCGATCGTCACCCGCCCGCTGAGCAGCACCAGGCACAGCTCCTGGTCACCGGCCGTGACCGGCAGGGTTTCGCCCAGGCTCAGGCGGTAGGCGGCAAAGCCGACGTAGTCCAGGCGGCCTTCTTCGAGGGCGACCATGGTTTGCCCGCGTTTATTGCTCTTGACCAGCAAGCTCATTGGCCCGTCCTCTCGTTGAGCAGCGCACGCAAGGTGTCATAGCCCTTTTTCGCATAGATATAGCTGGGCGCGACGGCTGGGTCCTGCTCGGCTTCGACCACCAGCCAGCCTTGATAATGCGCGGCCAGCAGCACGTCGAGCAACGCGGCAAAGTCGATATCGCCGTCACCCGGCACGGTGAAGGTGCCGTTGACGATGCAGTCGGGGAAGCTCCACATCTGGTTGCGCGCCAGTTGCACCACCGCTTTGCGCACGTCCTTGAAATGCACATGGCACACCCGGTCGATATGCTTGCGCAGCACGTCGAGGGGTTCGCCACCGCCCATGTAGCAGTGGCCCGAATCGAACAGCAGGCCGACTTCCGGGCCGGTGCGGCGCATCAATTGATCGATGTCCTCCGGCGATTCGACATAGGCGCCCATATGGTGGTGGTAGGCCAGGCGCACGCCCCGGGACAGGGTAAAGCGCGCCAGTTCGGTGAGTTTGTCGGCGTAGTCCTGCCAGGCCTGCTCACTGTGAAAACGCGGGCGTTCGATCAGGCGGATGCGGGAGCCCTGGATCGAATCGGCGACTTCGCCGTACACCAATACCGTGGCGCCATTGTGTTTGAGCAACTCGACGTGAGTGGCGATGGCTTCGATTTCCTGCGCCACCGAACGCTGGGCCAGGCGGCTCGAATACCAACCGGAGACCAGCGCCAGATCAAAGGGGCGCAACACATCGGCGACGCCCTTGGCGTCCTTGGGGAATTTGCCGTTGAGTTCAAAGCCTTCGTAGCCAATCTGCTTGCCTTCGCTCAGGGCGGTGCTCAGCGGCGTTTCGCCGCCCAGGGCCGGCAGGTCGTCGTTGCTCCAGGAGATCGGGTTGATGCCAATTCGGATTGCGGGCATGGCTGCACCTTTATTATTTTCAGGTATCACTGATATCTGCATTCTGTGGGAGGGAGCTTGCTCCCGATGGCGGTGGTGCAGTTACAGAAGTGTTGCCTGACACACTGCCTTCGGGAGCAAGCTCCCTCCCACATTGGCTTACATTTCAAATTAAGCACTGCGCTCAGCTTCTGGCACTGCACCAGGCACTGATCAATTGCTCGAAAGTGGCCCGGACTTGGCGGATCAGGGTCTCGTCATCAATCTCCCCCGCCATCCACGCGCGGCTCGGCGCCTGGAAGATCGTGCGACCCACGGCAAAACCACGGCAGGTGCGGCTCTGGCTGGCCTGGCGAAAGCCCTCGGCCAGGCGTTCGGCCGACGCATTCAGGCCCAGCAACACCACGCCACGGCAGTACGGGTCGCGTTCCTCGATCAACTCGTCGAGTTTTTTCCAGTCCTCGGCCGACTGCGCCTCGATCTTCCACCACGCCGGGTAGATCCCCAGGTTGTACAGGCGCTTGAGGCTGCGGTAGAGCACATCGGGGTAGGTGGATGGGTGATCCTTGGGCGGGATGACTTCCAGCAACAGTTCATGCCCGCTGACCAGCGAAGCCTCGTACACCGCCTTGAGTTGCGCTTCCTGTTCCAGGCGCAGCAGCGGTTCGTCATCGGGGTGGTATTGCACCAGGCACTTGATGATTTGCTCCTGGGGCCAGGCGATCAGGTTGCTGCCGATCGAGCGGCCGTGTTCGAACGCCAACGGCCGCGAGTTCTGCACCTCCACCGGGCGTGCGATCCACCAGCCGCGACCGCTGGCGGCGTTGAGC
>NZ_JAKNRV010000592.1:0-2050 GCF_023072625.1 Pseudomonas emilianonis | reverse complement strand
GTAAGCGCGGGCCTTGCTCGCCAGGTTCAGCCCGCCACGGCCGATGGCACGCAGCCAGAACGGCGGCCGCCATTGGCCGAACAGGGCACCCACCACAGTCATTAACGCACCGAACAAGCGGCGACAGATCGCTTTTAACGCGTCAAACATGGTGAGCATCCCTGGCTAAGTGCGACGTATCTTACACGCGTCTTTAAGACAAACGATGAGGTCGATACGTCGCATCGTGGGGGATGTTTATGGGAGGCTGACATTCACATGTTGATCTTCGTCAGGCTTGAGGTCGCTGTTTGTCAGGTCCACCAATAGCGCACCAGATGAAAGAAGATCGGCGCCGCAAAGCACACCGAATCCAGCCGATCGAGCATCCCGCCGTGCCCTTCGATCATATGCCCCCAGTCCTTCACGCCACGGTCGCGTTTGATCGCCGACATCACAATGCCGCCGGCAAACCCCAGCAGGTTGATCAGCAGCGCAATCAGGAACGACTGCCACGGGTTGAACGGCGTGGTCCACCACAGCGCGGCGCCGATCAGGGAGGAGAGCAGGATGCCGCCGACAAAGCCTTCAACGGTTTTCGACGGTGACAGGTTGGGCGCGATCTTGTGTTTGCCGAACAGCTTGCCGCACACGTACTGCAGCACGTCCGACAGTTGCACCACGATCACCAGGTAGGCGATCAACAGCAGGTTGCGGCCTTCATAGCCGGGGATGTCGAGGGTGAGCAGGGCGGGCACGAAGGACACGCAGAACACCGCGATCATCAGGCCCCATTGCACCTTCGACGCACGCTCCAGGAAGTGCGTGCTGTCGCCGCCGAGGGAGGCGAGGATCGGTAGCAGCAGGAACACGTACACCGGGATGAAGATCGAGAACAGCCCGTACCAGTCGGCATAGATCAGCAGGTATTGCAGCGGCAGCGCCAGGTAAAACGCGGCCACCAGGGCCGGGTAGTCGCTGCGCCGGGTGGGGGTGAGGGTGAGGAATTCGCGCAGGGCGTAGAACGAGACGGCGTAGAACAGCAGGATCACTGCGCCGGTGCCGAGCCAGAAGGCGATGCCGATCACCACCACCATCACCCACCAGGCGTTGATGCGGGCGTTGAGGTTGTCGATCACCGCATTCGGCGTGCCACGGGTGCGCAGCTTGAGGATCAGGCCGATCAGCGAGGCGAGTACCAGGATCGCGCCGATCCCACCGAACAGCATCAGGGTTTGGCTATCCATGTCAGGAATGCTCCGGGGCGAGGGCGAGCAGGGCGTCGCGGGTGCGGGCAAGGAAGGCCGCTTTGTCTTCGCCGTCTTCCAGTTGCAGTGGGGCGCCGAAGCTGGTGGTACACAGCAAAGGCAGCGGTAGGACGCGGCCCTTGGGCATGACCCGGTTGAGGTTGGCAATCCACACCGGAATCAATTCCGCCTGTGGGTAACTTTTTGCCAGGTGATACAGGCCGCTTTTAAACGGCAGCAAGCCGTCTTCCAGATTGCGTGTGCCTTCGGGAAAGATGATCAGCGAGTCGCCGCCTTCCAGCGCGGCGAGCATGGGCTGCAAGGGGTTATCCACAGGGTCTTTGCGTTCACGGTCGATCAACACGCCGTTGAATACGCGGCGGATGATGTAGCGGCGCAGCGCACTTTTATTCCAGTAGTCACTGCCGGCCACCGGGCGCGTGAATTTGCGCAGGTTCTGTGGCAGCGATGCCCACAGCAACACGAAGTCGCCGTGGCTGCTGTGGTTGGCGAAGTAGATGCGTTGCACCGGCACCGGCGCGCAGCCCAGCCACAGGCTACGGGCGCCGGTGACGGTGCGGGCCATCGAGGTAATCAGGGTGGCAACCACGGGTTCAAACATGGGGATTCCTTATCCGGCGAAAGGTAGCCAAGGGCTGGCGAGGATCACGCCCAGGGTCAGCAGCACTTGCGCGCCGAGCAGCCAGGCTTGCTTGCGCAGCAGTTTGAGGGCCTGGTAATGGGCCTGGATCTCGGCGGGCAGGCGAAAGGTGGGGGCAATCGCATCCTGGCTGTCGATCCGTATATCGTCCAACTGCTTGTCG
>NZ_JAKNRV010000591.1:0-2073 GCF_023072625.1 Pseudomonas emilianonis | reverse complement strand
CCGCCATGACCCACACCGGCCTGGACCGGCGCATCGCCCTGGTCACCCTGACCCGGGTCGGCACCAGCACCCGTGGCATTCTGCTGGGGGCGATCGCGGTGACCATCCTCCTGAGCCTCGTGGTGCCCAGCGCCACCGCGCGCAGTGCCTGTGTGGTGCCGATCATGATGGGCGTGGTGGCGGCGTTTGGCGTCGATAAACGCTCGAACATCGCTGCCGGCCTGATGATCGTGGTGGCCCAGGGCACCAGCATCTGGAACGTCGGCATCCAGACCGCCGCTGCGCAGAACCTGCTGACCGTCGGGTTTATGGACAAGATGCTCGGCCAGCGCGTGTCGTGGATCGACTGGCTGATCGCCGGCGCGCCGTGGGCGCTGATCATGTCGGCGGTGTTGTTGTTTCTGGTGATCAAACTGCTGCCGCCGGAAAGCGACAGCATCCCCGGCGGCAAAGAAGCCGTGGCCCAGTCGCTGGTGGACATCGGCCCAATGACCGGCCCGCAAAAACGCTTGCTCACCGTATCGGTGCTGTTGCTGTTGGCGTGGGCTACCGAAGGGCGCCTGCACAATTTCGACACCACCTCGACTACCTACGCCGGGCTGGTGTTCCTGCTCTTGCCGGGGATTGGCGTGATGACCTGGAAGGATGTGCAGTCGCGGATTCCGTGGGGCACGGTGATTGTGTTCGGTGTCGGTATCAGCCTCGGTACGGCGTTGTTGACTACCCAGGCCGGGCAATGGCTGGGCTCGCAGGTGGTGGCGCACACCGGGCTGGACCAGGTCGGGCCGCTGGGCGTGTTTGCGATCCTCGGGGCGTTTTTGATCTTGATCCACTTGGGGTTTGCCAGTGCGACGGCGTTGACCTCGGCGTTGTTGCCGATCCTGATTGCGGTGTTGCAGACCTTGCCGGGGGAATTCAACCGCCTGGGGATGACCATGCTGCTGGGGTTTGTGGTGAGCTACGGGTTTATTCTGCCGATCAATGCGCCGCAGAACATGGTGTGCCTGGGGACCGGGACGTTTACGGCGCGGCAGTTTGCCAAGGTGGGGGTTTTGGTGACGTTGATTGGTTATGGGTTGATGTTGGTGTTTGCGGCGACGTACTGGAGTTGGCTTGGCTGGATCTGACATGGGGTGTGGGCTCCAATACACATGTGGTTTCCGATACAAAGGAGATCCAATGTGGGAGGGGGCTTGCCCCCGATGGCGGCCTCTGGGCCGACCATTTTTTTGGTTGAGTTGAGTACATATCCATTCCTGCGGTAACGGCTGCTATGGGTTCCGCCCTTACGGCGGGTCACTTTTGGAAAAGAGCCCCAAAAGTAACCAAAAGGGCTCTTGCCCCACCACTCGGCACCTCGCCTAGGCTCGGTGTGCCCGAACGCAGGCTTGAATCCGTGGGCCGCCGTCATGGGCCATCCATGGCCCAGGACGGCTAACCCGGCGTCCTGCCGGGTTACCCACGGATTCAAGCCTGCGTTCGGCCAGCGTGGTTTTACGGGGCGCCTAAGATCAAAAGCCAAAGCAAAAGCCAAGCGAGGCGGCCTTATAGCCGACCTGATCCTGGAAGCCGAACTCGGTCAAAAATGTGGGAGGGGGCTTGCCCCCGATAGCGGTGGGTCAGTCATGCATGTATTGGCTGACACTATGCTATCGGGGGCAAGCCCCCTCCCACATTTGGATCTCCATAGATCAGATAGACCCCCTTGCCCCCTTGAAAACGCCGTTGCTCTTGCTCTTGCTCTTGCTCTTGCTCTTGCTCTTGCTCTTGCTCTTGCTCTTGCTCTTGCTTTTGATCTTAGGCGCCCCGTAAAACCACGCTGGCCGAACGCAGGTATTACGCAGCGGGTACACCGGCAGGGATGCCGGTTTAGCCGTCCCGGGCCATGGATGGCCCGTGACGGCGGCCCGCGGAGTAATGCCTGCGTTCGGGCACACCGAGCCTAGGCGAGGTGCCGAGTGGTGGGGCAAGAGCCCTTTGGTTACTTTGGGGCTTTTTGTATGGACCGGAAACATGGTGGACACATGTGCGGGGACATGGTTGACACATTATGGACCATAGTCAGGTTTGCTC
>NZ_JAKNRV010000590.1:0-2077 GCF_023072625.1 Pseudomonas emilianonis | reverse complement strand
GGCTTGCCGTACTGGCCACACCCGTCGGCGCCCCGCGCGAGCTGTATCACACCCAGGTCGCCGCCCACGCCAAGGGCATGCGCACCCTGAACCTGCCCGATGGCAGCCGTCTCTACGTGAATGCCAACACACGCCTGCGCGTGGACTTCAGCGCCCACCAACGCATCGTTCACCTGGATAAGGGCCAGCTGTATATCGAAGTAGCAGCCGACAAGGAACGCCCCCTGTACGTGCAAGCCGGCGAAGCGACGGTGCGCGTGGTGGGCACCGCTTTCGATGTGCGACGCAGCCAGCAGCAACTGGTGGTCAGTGTTGCCCGCGGCCAGGTGGCGTTTGCACCGGATGCGAAAACCCCGGTCGCGTTGCTCGGCGCCCAGCAACGCGCCACCTTCAGCTACGCCAATGGCTCCGTGCAACAGCAACCCCTCATCGCCGAGGAGGTCGCCGACTGGCGCAGCGGGCACTTGTCGTTCCGCAATCGCGAACTGGCCAGCCTGATCGATGAATTGAGTTTGTACCGTCCCCAACCTCCGCTGCAGGTGAGTCACGCCGTGGCGCATCTGAAGGTGTCGGGCAATCTGGATGTGAATGACCCGGATGCCCTGCTCAACGCCCTGCCCGCCTTGTTGCCGGTGAAAACCGTGACCTCGGCCGAGGGCATTGTCAGAATCGAACCGCGGAAATAATCCCGGAACAACCACGCTCCCACCGCAACCGTTGGACGCCGTTCCCCGCCGGGAGCTACCCGACATCGACCGCTAAGGCTACGAAGGGCGTTGAAGCGTTTCCTGGCCAAGCGCGACACGGTCGACACCCATTCGGCCTAGCGGTTGCGCACCAGGCTCAACTCGGCGGTCTGTGTGCGCTGCTTGCTCAAGTAGCGGGTACAGCTGACGCGCAGAAACGAGGCAAAATTGACCACCTCGCCGCGGTAGTCCATGACTTCCTCGTACAGCTTGGTGATCAGTTGATTGGTGGTCATGCCATCCACGCTGGCGATTTCGCTGAGGATGTCCCAGAACTGGTTTTCCAGGCGCACGGTGGTGACGACGCCGCAGATGCGCAGGGAGCGCGAGCGAGACTCATAGAGAATCGGGTCGGCCTTGACGTACAGCTCGCACATGGCGATGACCTCCGTTGCTTACAAGGTGATTTTCGTACCCAGCAGGCCGAGGAACCCTGCCAGCCAACTTGGATGCGCCGGCCAGGCCGGTGCCGTGACCAGATTGCCTTGAACGTGGCTGTGGGTCACTGGAATATCGATGAACGAACCGCCTGCCAGGCGCACTTCCGGGGCACAGGCCGGGTAGGCACTGCACTCGCGGCCATCGAGGATACCCGCCGCCGCCAGCAGTTGCGCGCCGTGGCACACCGCAGCAATCGGCTTGCCGGCCTGATCGAAGGCGCGCACCAGTTGCAGGACTTTTTCATTCAGGCGCAGGTATTCCGGCGCACGACCACCAGGCACCAGCAGCGCGTCGTAGTCGGCGGCTTCGACCTGGGCGAAATCCGCATTCAGGGCGAACAGGTGACCGGGCTTTTCGCTGTAGGTCTGGTCGCCTTCAAAGTCATGGATCGCCGTGCGCACGGTCTGGCCGGCCGTCTTGTCGGGGCACACCGCATGGACGATGTGACCGACCATCAGCAGCGCCTGGAAGGGCACCATCACTTCATAGTCTTCGACGTAATCGCCGACCAGCATCAGGATCTTTTTCGCGGCCATGGGGCATTTCTCCAGTTCAACGGTTGGGCAGACAAGAGTAGCCAAGATAGGCGCGTGCCGACGGGCCGGGTAATCCCCCGCTACTACAACTGTACGGATCAATCTGCACCCAGCTGTAGGCACCCGATTCCCGGAGGCTGTGGCTAGATGAGCGCTCACCTCCGACCCCTCGATTCCGGTTCCCGCCATGAGTTCGCGCGAAAACACTGGCATGGCCCTCGGCCTGCTGGGCGTCATCATCTTCAGCCTGACCCTGCCCTTCACGCGTATCGTGGTGCAGGAAATCCACCCGTTGCTCAACGGCCTGGGCCGTGCGTTGTTCGCCGCGATCCCGGCGGCCGCGCTGTTGCTGTG
>NZ_JAKNRV010000058.1:0-21200 GCF_023072625.1 Pseudomonas emilianonis | reverse complement strand
CGGCGCACCCAGGGCCTTGCCCAGTGCGTCCAACTCGGCAGCCAGCAACGGGCCAGCAGCCGCGACCTTGGCGAACTTGGCCACGCCGTGGGTCGAGCCTTCGGCACGGTGAGCGGTGCCGAAAGCGTCCATCACGAACACGTCGCACAGGGCGGCGTATTGCTGGGCCAGTTCGTCACTGTTCTTTTTCTCGCCCTTGTTGAAGCGCACGTTTTCGAACAGCACGATGTCGCCGGCCTTCACGTCGACGCCGCCCAGGTAGTCAGCTACCAGCGGCACGTCGCGGCCCAGGGCCTTGCTCAGGTAATCGGCCACAGGCTTGAGGCTGTTTTCAGCCGAGAACTCACCTTCGGTCGGACGACCCAGGTGGGAGCAGACCATCACCGCCGCACCTTTTTCCAGGGCCAGCTTGATGGTCGGCAGCGAGGCCAGGATTCGCGCATCGCTGGTGACAACACCGTCCTTGACTGGGACGTTGAGGTCTTCGCGAATCAGTACGCGTTTACCTTGCAGATCGAGGTCGGTCATCTTCAACACGGTCATGGGTGGCAATTCCTGAGAGTCTTTGAATTAGAGAGCGGATTTTGGGGAGGCGATTTGCAGATAGTGCTCTGCGACGTCCAGCATTCGGTTGGCAAACCCCCATTCGTTGTCGAACCAGGCCAGGATGTTCACCAGCCTCGGGCCGGAAACGCGGGTCTGGCTGGCATCGACAATCGCCGAATGCGGGTCGTGGTTGAAATCACAACTGGCGTGAGGCAATTCAGTGTAGGCCAACAAGCCTTTGAGCGGGCCGCTGGCGGCGGCGTCGCGCAGAATCCGGTTGACCTCCACGGCATCGGTGTCGCTGACGGTTTGCATGGTGATGTCCAGACAGGACACGTTCACCGTCGGCACCCGCACGGCTTTGGCCTGAATTCTCCCGGCAAGTTCCGGCAACAGTCGTTCGATGCCTCGCGCCAGACCAGTGGACACCGGAATCACCGACTGAAACGCCGAACGCGTGCGGCGCAGGTCTTCGTGGTGATAAGCGTCGATCACCGGCTGGTCGTTCATGGCCGAGTGGATGGTGGTAATCGACACGTAGTCCACGCCGATCGCCTGATCCAGCAGGCGCAACAGCGGCACGCTGCAGTTGGTGGTGCAGGAGGCGTTGGACACCAGCCGCTCATCGCCGGTCAGGCAATCCTGGTTGATGCCGTAGACGATGGTGGCGTCGACATCCGCCTCGCTGGCCATCGGCTGGGAAAACAGCACGCGGGGTGCGCCGGCGTCGAGAAAACGCTGGCCGTCGGCACGGGTGTTATAGGCACCGGAGCATTCCAACACCAGGTCGACGCCCAGCGCCGCCCAGTCGATGCCCTCGGGGGTGGCACTGCGCAACACTTTCACGCAGTCGCCATTGATATGCAGACAATCGCCGTCGACCCGCACTTCGCCGGGGAACCGGCCGTGGGTGGAGTCAAAGCGTGTCAGGTATTCGATGCTGGCCATGTCGGCCAAATCGTTGATCGCAACAATCTCAAACCCGGCCGCCGGCCCTCGCTCGAACAGAGCACGCAAGACGCAACGACCAATGCGGCCGTAGCCGTTGAGTGCAACTTTGTAGGGACGCGGTTGGGACATGGGGTTCTCGATTACCTTGGGTAACAGGATGAATGTGCCACCGCCTTCGCGAGCAAGCCCGCTCCCACATTTGAAATGCATTCCAAATGTGGGAGCGGGCTTGCTCGCGAAAGCGTCAGTACAGCCACCGCAATTGACAGCCTTAGTCTTCCAGCAACTCTTCAGCCTGACCCAGAATGTTTTCCAGGGTGAAACCGAACTCTTCGAACAAGGCTGGCGCCGGCGCCGACTCACCGTAGGTGGTCATGCCGATCACGCGGCCTTCCAGGCCCACGTACTTGTACCAGTAGTCGGCGTGGGCCGCTTCGATGGCGATACGCGCGCTGACCTGCAACGGCAATACCGATTGCTTGTAGTCAGCGTCCTGAGCTTCAAACACGCTGGTGCATGGCATGGAGACCACGCGCACGTTATGGCCTTGGGCAGTCAGTTTGTCGTAGGCCTGAACGGTCAGGCCGACTTCGGAACCGGTGGAGATCAGGATCAGCTCCGGCTCGCCGATGCAGTCCTTGAGCACGTAGCCACCGCGGCTGATGTCGGCGATCTGCGCGTCGGTGCGCACCTGATGTTGCAGGTTCTGACGCGAGAAGATCAGCGCCGAAGGGCCGTCCTTGCGCTCGATCGCGTGTTTCCAGGCCACGGCGGATTCGACCGCGTCGGCTGGGCGCCAGCAATCGAGGTTCGGCGTGGTGCGCAGGCTGGTCAGTTGCTCGACCGGCTGGTGGGTCGGGCCGTCTTCGCCCAGGCCGATGGAGTCGTGGGTGTACACGTGGATCACGCGTTTCTTCATCAGCGCGGCCATGCGCACGGCGTTGCGCGCGTATTCCATGAACATCAGGAAGGTCGCGCCGTAAGGCACCAGGCCGCCGTGCAGGGACACGCCGTTCATGATGGCGCTCATGCCGAATTCGCGCACGCCGTAGTACATGTAGTTGCCGCTGGCGTCTTCGGCGGAGACACCTTTGCAACCTTTCCACAGGGTCAGGTTGGAACCGGCCAGGTCGGCCGAACCGCCGAGGAACTCAGGCAGCAGCGGGCCAAAGGCGTTCAGGGTGTTCTGGCTGGCTTTACGGCTGGCGATGGTCTCGCCCTTGGCCGCGACTTCGGCGATGTAGGCCGAGGCTTTTTCCGAGAAGTCGGCAGGCAGGTCACCGGCGAGGCGACGTACCAGCTCATTGGCAAGCTCCGGGAATTCGGCGGAGTAGGCGGCGAAACGCTGGTCCCACTCGGCTTCGGTGGCCAGACCTTGTTCCTTGGCATCCCATTCGGCGTAGATGTCGGCCGGGATTTCGAACGGGCCGTAGTTCCACTTCAGCGCTTCACGGGTCAGGGCGATTTCCGCGTCACCCAGTGGGGCGCCGTGGCAGTCTTCTTTACCTTGCTTGTTCGGCGAACCGAAACCGATGGTGGTCTTGCAGCAGATCAGGGTCGGCTGCTCGCTCTTGCGGGCGGTGTCGATGGCGGTCTTGATTTCTTCCGGGTCGTGGCCGTCGACGTTGCGGATCACTTGCCAGTTGTAGGCTTCGAAACGCTTAGGGGTGTCGTCGGTGAACCAGCCTTCGACTTCGCCGTCGATGGAGATGCCGTTGTCGTCGTAGAAGGCAATCAGCTTGCCCAGGCCCAGGGTGCCGGCCAGGGAGGCGACCTCGTGGGA
The DNA here is from genome assembly GCF_023072625.1 of Pseudomonas emilianonis. Taxonomy (NCBI): domain Bacteria; kingdom Pseudomonadati; phylum Pseudomonadota; class Gammaproteobacteria; order Pseudomonadales; family Pseudomonadaceae; genus Pseudomonas; species Pseudomonas emilianonis. The sequence goes on along the minus strand of NZ_JAKNRV010000058.1, from coordinate 17,920 downwards.
AATGCCTTCCATCATGCAGCCATCACCCAGGAATACGTAGGTGTGGTGGTCGACGATGTCGTGGCCGGGGCGGTTGAACTGCGCGCCCAGGACTTTTTCAGCCAGCGCGAAACCGACGGCGTTGGCCAGGCCTTGGCCCAGGGGACCGGTGGTGGTCTCGACGCCTGGGGTGTAGCCGAATTCCGGGTGACCCGGGGTGCGGCTGTGCAACTGGCGGAAGTTTTTCAGGTCGTCGATGGTGAGATCGTAGCCGGTCAGGTGCAGCAGCGAGTAGATCAGCATCGAGCCATGGCCGTTGGACAGCACGAAGCGGTCACGGTCGGCGAACGATGGGTTGCTCGGGTTGTGTTTCAGGTAGTCACGCCAAAGGACCTCGGCGATATCCGCCATGCCCATCGGGGCACCGGGATGGCCGCTGTTGGCTTTTTGCACGGCATCCATGCTGAGGGCACGAATGGCGTTGGCACGCTCACGACGGCTGGGCATCGCTGTTCTCCTGAGGGTTGAATAAAAGAAACGGAAAAAAGGACCGGCATTTTCCCTCAGCCACCGCCTGCGGGCAATGACAGATAGTCACTTGAGGGTGTTTTTCCTGTGGTTTGCGCGGCAATCGCCTGCAGAACTCGGCCGCCCCTTCGTCTAAGAGGGATAGCGCTCGCTTATAACCGCCACTTATCGAGCAATATCAAAACTTTTTGATATTGACCTTGCGATGATTTCCACCCATCACTAGACTGCTGGCCTTATGAACCTACCCGTGCCCTCCCTGCGTCCCGACGATGGCGATGAACTGGCTGCCTTATGCAAGGCCGCTGGCGACCCGTTGCGCCTGAACGTACTGCGGGTGCTGGCCAACGATTCCTTCGGCGTGCTGGAACTGGCGCAGATCTTCGCCATTGGCCAGTCGGGCATGAGCCATCACTTGAAGGTCCTGGCCCAGGCCGACCTGGTGGCCACCCGTCGCGAAGGCAATGCAATTTTTTACCGCCGCGCCCTGCCCCATACCGAGTTGCTCGGCGGCAAGCTGCACAGCGCGCTGCTGGAAGAAGTGGACAACTTGAGCCTGCCCGGCGACGTGCAGTCGCGCATCGGCCAGGTGCACGGGCAGCGCGCAGCGGCCAGCCAGGACTTTTTCTCACGGGTTGCCGAAAAGTTTCGCGCCCAGCAGGACCTGATCGCCGGCTTGCCCCAATATCGCGAAAGTGTACTGGCGCTGCTGGACAAGCTGAGCTTCAGTCATGAAGCGACCGCCCTGGAAGTCGGGCCTGGGGATGGCGGCTTTTTGCCGGAACTGGCGCGCCGCTTTCAACAGGTCACGGCGCTGGACAACAGCCCCGCGATGCTCGAACTGGCGCGCCAGTTGTGCGAGCGCGAGGCCCTGGGCAACGTCAGCCTGCAGTTGGCCGACGCCCTGAATGACACCAGCCTGCGGGCCGATTGCGTGGTGCTGAACATGGTCCTGCACCATTTCGCGGCCCCCGCCGACGCCCTCAAGCAGATGGCGAATTTGCTGCAACCCGGCGGTAGCCTGCTGGTTACAGATTTATGCAGCCACAACCAGAATTGGGCCAGGGAGGCCTGCGGTGATCTCTGGTTGGGTTTTGAACAGGACGATCTGGCCCGTTGGGCCACCGCTGCGGGACTCGTTCCCGGGGAAAGCCTCTATGTAGGTTTACGTAATGGTTTCCAGATCCAGGTCCGCCATTTTCAGCGACCGGCTGGCGACACTCACCATCGGTAAATATCAGGAAAACATCGAGATGAGCGAATACTCCCTTTTCACCTCCGAGTCCGTGTCTGAAGGGCATCCGGACAAAATCGCCGACCAGATTTCTGATGCGGTGCTGGACGCCATCATTGCTGAAGACAAGTTCGCCCGTGTGGCGTGCGAGACTCTGGTGAAAACGGGCGTGGCGATCATCGCCGGCGAAGTCACCACCTCGGCCTGGGTCGACCTGGAGCATATCGTCCGTGAGGTGATCACCAACATCGGCTACAACAGCTCCAACGTCGGCTTTGACGGCGCCACCTGCGGCGTGATGAACATCATCGGCAAGCAGTCCCCAGACATCAACCAAGGTGTCGACCGCGCCAAGCCAGAAGACCAGGGCGCCGGCGACCAGGGCCTGATGTTCGGCTATGCCAGCAACGAAACCGACGTGCTGATGCCAGCCCCAATCACCTTCTCGCACCAGTTGGTAAAGCGTCAGGCCGAAGCGCGTAAATCCGGCCTGCTGCCGTGGCTGCGGCCGGACGCCAAGTCCCAAGTAACCTGCCGTTATGAAGGCGGCAAAGTGGTCGGCATCGATGCTGTCGTGCTGTCGACCCAGCACAACCCGGACGTTTCCTACGCCGACCTGCGCGAAGGCGTGATGGAGCTGATCGTCAAGCACGTGCTGCCGGCTGAACTGCTGAGCAAGGACACCCAATTCCACATCAACCCAACCGGCCAGTTCATCATTGGTGGCCCGGTGGGCGACTGCGGCCTGACCGGGCGCAAGATCATCGTCGACAGCTACGGCGGCATGGCCCGTCACGGCGGCGGCGCGTTCTCCGGTAAAGATCCATCCAAGGTTGACCGTTCGGCGGCCTACGCCGGTCGTTACGTGGCCAAGAACATCGTCGCCGCCGGCCTGGCCGAGCGTTGCGAGATTCAGGTGTCCTACGCCATCGGCGTGGCCCAGCCTACGTCGATCTCGCTGAACACCTTCGGCACCGGCAAGATCAGCGATGACAAGATCGTCAAGCTGGTGCGTGAGATCTTCGACCTGCGCCCTTACGCAATCACCACCATGCTCGACCTGCTGCACCCGATGTACCAGGAAACCGCGGCCTACGGCCACTTCGGCCGTACCCCGGCACAGAAGACAGTCGGCGACGACACCTTCACCACCTTCACCTGGGAAAAAACCGACCGCGCCGACGACCTGCGTATCGCTGCCGGCCTGTAATCGCTTGCGGTAGCCAAAGCCCTGCCGGGTTCGCCCGGCGGGGCTTTTTATTGCCGCGTGATTCGCGTCGTTCTTCAGATTTTTTGGATCCAAACCTTGCAGGCCAAATAATGGCCCACTAGAATCCGCGCCCTCCCGGGCCCTCCACCTAATTCTGGATATTGCACTGCGCCAGCCCGGGACTCATCAACGCGCAGGCAATCGAACATTGAGGTTTTCATGCGCATTTCCACGCTTGCCCCTACCGCCCTGCTGCTCAGCCTGTTCGCCCTGCCGGTAAATGCCGCCGACCTGGGCGCACTGAGTGGCGCACTGAGCTCCCAACTCGGTGGCGGTAACTCCGGCGACTGCCAACAGCAAGCCAAAGACCTGCAAACCAAGATCGATGCGGCCAATGCCAAAAACGACACCTTGAAAGTGAAGGCCTTCGAAGCCGCGCTGGAGCAGGTCAACAAAGGCTGTAACAAACTCGCCGAGTCCCAGGCCAACGTTGATGCCAAGCAGCAAAAGCAGCAGGCCAAGACAGAAAACAACGATGCCGTGAAAGCCTTGGGTAGTCTGTTCAAGTAAGCAGAAACACCCGGTAAAAAGCCCCGACCTGTCGGGGCTTTTTTGTGGGCGCGAAGATCCCTTAGGCTGAACGCCCCTTACCGAGCAAGGATGCTCCCGATGCGCCTGCTGATTGTTCTTTTACTCAGTGTTCTAACCGGGCTGGCCAGGGCTGAAGAGTGCCCCGATGATGCGCGCGCGCAGATCGGCCCGCTGGCCCGGCAAATCAGTCTCTGGGATGACAACTACCACCGGCTCGGCCATTCGCCCATCAGCGATGAACTCTACGACCAGGCCCGCCAACGCCTGGCTCACTGGCACCGGTGCTTTCCCCAACCGGCTGCGCTGGCTGACAAGCCGTTGGCCAGCTCACGAGGCACCTCGCCGCACCCGGTGGCCCATACGGGCCTGGAAAAATTGCTCGACGAACACGCCGTCGGCGAATGGCTCCGGGCTCGCCAAGACGTCTGGATTCAGCCCAAGGTCGATGGTGTCGCCGTGACCCTGGTCTACCGCCAGGGGCGCTTGCGCCAAGTAATCAGCCGGGGCGACGGCCTGCTCGGCCAGGATTGGTCTGCCTCCGCGAAAAAAATCCCCGGCATCGTCCAGCAACTGCCGGAGCCCATCGACCTTGTGCTGCAAGGTGAGCTTTACTGGCGTCTCGACGACCACGTGCAATCGACCCTGGGCGGGCTCAATGCGCGCAGCAAGGTGGCCGGCCTGATGAACCGTCGACAATTGAACGACGCCGAGGCGGCCGGGATCGGTCTGTTTGTCTGGGCCTGGCCCGATGGCCCGGCAGACTTTACCGAGCGCCTGGCCACCCTGGCTGGCTGGGGTTTCACCGACAGCCAACGCTACAGCCGGCCCATTCAGGACATCGCCGACGCCGCCCGCTGGCGCACCTACTGGTACAACCATCCACTGCCTTTTGCCAGTGATGGCGTCGTGCTGCACCAGGCCACCCGCGCACCCGCCAAGCGCTGGCAGGTCAGCACGCCTTACTGGGCGGTCGCCTGGAAATATCCAGCAGCCAAGGCCCTGGCGCTGGTACGCAAGGTGCAGTTCAACATCGGCCGCACCGGGCGCATCACGCCGGTCCTGGAACTCGAACCGGTGCGGCTGGACGACAGGCAGATCAGCCGCGTCAGCACCGGCTCCCTGCAACGCTGGAAAACAATGGATATCCGCCCCGGCGACCAGGTTTCCATCAGTCTCGCCGGCCAGGTCATTCCGCGATTGGACGAGGTGATCCTGCGCAACGAGACAAGAGTGGACATCCAAGTCCCCAGTGCCCGGGACTTTCACGCCCTGAGTTGCTGGCAACTGGACCCTGGCTGTGAAGAACAGTTGCTGGCCCGCCTGACCTGGTTGAGCGGCAACCAGGGCCTGGGCCTGCCGCATATGGGCCGGGAGACGTGGAACGTATTGATCCAGGCCGGTCTAATCGCAGGCTTCCTCGATTGGTTGACCCTGGATGCGGCAGAGCTTGCTAACATTGAAGGCTTCGGCGATCGCAGCCGTGCGCGGGTGCTCGACAGTATTCGCAGCGCACGGCAACGGCCTTTTGCTCAATGGCTCAAAGCCCTGGGCGTGCCGCCCGCAGCACGCAATAACCTGGAAGGCGACTGGCAGGCGCTGGTTGCCAAGGACACCCAAGCCTGGCTGGCCCTGGATGGCATCGGCCCGGGACGCGCGGCGCAACTGAGCGCTTTTTTTCGCGACCCGCAGATCCAGGCGTTGGCTGAGACACTACGCGTGGCTGGGATTGACGGGTTTTGAACCTGACCCGGCCACTAGATTGCGACTTTGGAGCTCCCTATGAAATTTTTAGCCCCTTTTGCCCTGCTGACCGTCGCATGTTTCATGGCGACGCCGCTGCTGGCAGCCGAAGAAGCAACCCCACTGACCGGCTGCGCCGCCAAGCGCCAGGCCATCATCACCCAGATCGAACAGGCCAAGGCCCATGGCAACAGCGCACAACAGGCCGGCCTGGAAAAAGCCCTAAGTGAAGTCACGGCCAACTGCACCGACGCCGCCTTGAAAAAGGAGCGCGAAAACAAGGTACTCGACGCCAAGCACGACGTCAGCCGCCGTCAGGCCGACCTCGACAAGGCGATGAAAAAAGGCGACGCGGACAAGATCAACAAACGTAAGGACAAACTGGCCGAGTCGCGCAAAGCACTGCAGGACGCGGTGGAAGAACTCGACCAGTAACCCGGTCAGTGGTCCCGGAACTGCTTATGGCAGGCGCTGCAGGCATCTTCGACTTTCTGCACCGCAGGCGTAAGGTTACTGGCCTTGTAGGGCTGCACCTGACTTGCGATCACCAATTCACCGGTGGCCGCTTCAAGGTCGCGGGCCAGTTGCTGGAATTGCGCCTGTTTTTGCCAGACGTCGTCCTTGGCGCTGGTGTGGTCTTCCTCACGCACGCTCGGGAAATGCTTCCACGGTTCATGGGACAACGCATCGAGCTTGACCGCGCCTTCGGCGAACTTCGCGCCGTCGAACGGGATGCGTCCACGCAACATGCCACCCAGGTCTTCGCCGGTCTTGAGCATTTGCTTGAAGATCGCCTTGCGCTGGCCCAGGGGCGAATTCGGATCAACGCCGCCACAAGCAGACAGCGCCAGGCAGGCGAGCAGTACAACAGTCAGTTTTTTAAAAGTCATGGTGGCTTCGAGGTCACGGGAAAACGGCGGCCAGTATCCTCGCCCCACCCGTAAAGACCAATAGCCCTATTAACGATAAGGGTTGCCCAAACGCGTCGGCGAGCGGGCAATCGCTTCAGGAATTGCTTGTATGAATATCGCTTTGAAACCCTGGAGCCGCCGTCTGGCGTGGGCTCTACCGATGATCGCAGTGCTGGCCGGCTGCGATGTGGGCAAGGATGCGCACAAAGATGAAACTATCAAACCCCATGCGGTGGCCACCTATGTGAGCGCTCCATGGGAAGCGCTGCCGGCGGTGTCCGATAGCGAACTGCTGGCCGGGTTTGAATCCTGGCGCAGCGCCTGCCAACGCCTCAAGGCCGACCCGGTGTGGGGCGCGACCTGCGCGGCGGCAACTGCAGTGCCAGGGGATGCCGTGGCGGTTCGCGGTTTTCTCAAGGAGCGCCTGGACGTATTCGGCCTGCGTTCGGCCGACAACACACCGAACGGTCTGATCACCGGCTACTACGAGCCGGTCTACCCCGGCAGCCTGACCGAAACCCCTACCGCCCATGTGCCGGTGTACGGTGTGCCGGACGACCTGATCATCGTCAACCTCGAAAGCATCTACCCGGAGCTCAAGGGCAAGCGCCTGCGCGGCCGCCTGGAAGGTCGTGTGCTCAAGCCTTATGACGACGCCAGCACGATCAACGGCCAAGGTTCCACCGCCAAGCCGATCGCCTGGCTGACCGACCCGATGGACCTGCAATTCCTGCAGATCCAGGGTTCGGGCCGAATTCAACTGGCTGGCGGGCGCCAACTGCGCATCGGCTACGGCGACCAGAACGGCTACCCCTACCGCCCTATCGGCCGCTGGCTGGTGGAACAAGGCGAGTTGAAGAAAGAAGACGTGACCATGGGCGCCATCAGCGCCTGGGCCAAGGCGCATCCGCAGCGCATTCCGGAATTGCTGGCGAGCAACCCCAGCTACGTGTTCTTCAGCGCCCGCCCCGACAGCAACGAAGGCCCGCGCGGCTCGCTGAACGTGCCGCTGACCGCCGGCTACAGCGTAGCGGTGGATCGCAAGGTGATTCCGCTGGGCAGCCTGTTGTGGCTGTCGACCACACGCCCGGATGGCACACCGATCGTGCGCCCCGTGGCCGCGCAGGATACCGGCGGCGCAATCACCGGCGAAGTGCGCGCGGACTTGTTCTGGGGCACAGGGGAAGCAGCAGGTGAACTGGCAGGGAATATGAAGCAGCAGGGGCAGATCTGGATGTTGTGGCCCAAGGGCGCCGCATTACCCCAGGTGCCGGATGCCCCAGCCGGCACCTGACCGACGCTGATCGACAATGTGGGAGCAAACCGGCTCCCACACGGCGGCAGGCGTTAGATCGAGACGAAGAAGAAACTCGCAATCAGCGCCATGCCTACCGCCCACACCAGCGAGCGCAGGATGGCCCAGTCCGCCAGGTAACAGATGATGTACAGCAGGCGACTAGTGATAAACAACACCGCGAGGACATTGATCGTGACCAGTTCGGCGTTGCCAGCCAGGTGCGCGATGATCACAGCGGCAGCAAACGCCGGGGTCACTTCAAAGCTGTTGAGCTGCGCGCTGTGGGCACGTTTGGCGAAGCCTTCCAAGGTATCGAGGAAGGCACGCGGGTCATGGTTCTGCCGTGGCCCGAACTTGCCGCCGCTGAATTTGGCCACACCTATACACAGGTAGGGCAGAAAGATTGCGATCAATACACACCAGAAAGCGACAGTCATCACTCATTCCTTTTTTGGTTTTATCAAGACGGCTAGCGTTTTATCACGAACATGCTGGTCAGCCCGCATCCACAGGCGATGAGCCCAACGGCATGACCCAAAGCACCAAAGCGTAGCTCATCAACACGCACACCCCGGTCGGCGCCGGTAGCGCATCCGTTCACTGATCCTTATTGATCCGCTGCGGATGCCTCGGGTCCGCTGTAGCCTTGCCCGGCAGGCTGCTTTCGCTGCGGATCTGCGCGTGGCTGATCAGCGCAAAGATACAGCTCCCGCCAATGATATTGCCGGCCAGGGTCGGCCCGGCGAATATCAGCCAGAAATCCTTCCACGGTAATTCGCCGGCAAATACCAGGTAAGACACTTCCGCCGAACCGACCACGATGTGGGTGAAATCCCCCAGCGCCATCAGGTAGGTGATCAGGATGATGATCCAGATCTTGGCGCTTTCCATCGACGGGATCATCCACACCATGGTGGCGATCATCCAGCCGGAAACGATGCCCTTGGCGAACATCTGACCGGGGTCGTTTTCCATGACTTTGCGTCCAATTTCAAGGAAGGCCAGGTCGGTCTTGGTATCGAAGATCGGCAAGTGCAGCATCACATAGGCCACCAGCAAGGTGCCGCACAGGTTACCCACCAGCACCACCGTCCACAGCCGCAACAGGCGCCCGGCGTTGTTCAGGGTCGGTTTGCTCATCACCGGCAGCACCGCGGTCAGGGTGTTTTCAGTGAATAACTGCTGGCGTGCGAGAATCACCGCCAAAAAGCCCGCGCAATAGCCGAAGCTGGCGATGACTTTGAACCCTTCACCGTCCGGCAGGCGCGAGTTGAGCAGGCCCATGCCCATCAGTGACAGGCCCATAGTCAGGCCCGCCGCCAGCGCCGACCACCACAATGCCGCCACCGTGCGCTCCAGCTCCTGATCGCCCTGGGTGCGGATGATTTCATGCAGTACAGCCGCGCGAGGCGGCTGGTTCTTGTCGACGTCGTGCTGTTCTTCCTGCGACAGGTTGGGGGTTTTGCCGTCGTCGTTCGTCGCCATGATGTTCCAGAGTCCAAGAGGTGCCTGTAGCTACGACAGGCTGGAGCAACGGCTGTTCAGTGGTGTGGCAACTAAACCGGTATGCGCCAGGCTTTGGCCATCTCCACCGTGGTCGAGCGGAACGGTTTTGACCAGGGTTTGTTGCGCGCACCATAGTGCTGAATGATGTCTTCGAGCACCCGATTGAACTCTGCGGGGCTGGTCGCCTTGGCCAAATCACCTGCGGCGCGTTGCAACAGGTCGACGTTGGCGCCTGTCTGGCCGGGTCGGTACAGCGATGGGTAGATGACCTCGCGGGTGAAATTTTCGGCCTTTACCGAGAGGTCGCGCCTTTTCATTTCGGCGACCGCACTGGCCATGACCTTGGACATCGGCGAGGCGCCCGAAGCCTGCTTGGCCGCCACCTGCAACAACTGCTGAAAATTGCGCTGCCCCGCTGCATTCAGGCGCCGCCCCAGCCACTCGACGTGCTCAGGCCGGCTGACGAGCACATCCAGGTTACGCAGTGCGGCAGACAGTTCAGGTGTGAAGATCAAGCGGTCGTGGCCCTGGTTCACCTTGGCAATGGCATTGTCCAGGGCTTGCAATGCTTGTTGCGCGCTCTTTCTGAACCTCAATACCGCCGCCGCAGCCGGCTCTTTCTGCAAGGTTTCCTGCACACTGGCCAACATCTCATCGTCCATCGCCAGCACAGCGTCATCCAATGAGCCAAACGAGTGATGCTCGCGAACCGTGTCGCGTTGTTCCAAGTGTGCCGCCACGGTTTTGCGCGCCTGTGCCTGCAGATGCTGCTTGTGCTCCGCTCTCATGGTGAAGTTCACGGTGCCGTTGAGCGTGCCGCGAAAATCCCCCTTATCCGTCTTCAGCGGCAGGACCACTGTCTGCTCGGCAAACGCCTTGAGCCGTGCATCTTGATAGGCCTCGGCGGACGTATGGGACGTTCCCGTCACTTTATCGACGAGACCGCTGAAAAAACCGCCGCTTTTTTTCGGCGTTGCAGCGTCTTCGGCTTCAAATTTGACGATCAGAGACTCGTGCTGGCTTAGCGGGCTTTCTGCAAACGAGCGCTCGATCACCCCTGGAGCCGGCGTGTTGAGCAGCAGGCCACCGTCCTGAAACGCAGTGGCTTCGGCGGTTTCCTGAAAGGCATGCCCCTGCTCGGTCGGGCGCTTGAAAAGCACCGGCAATGACGCCGAAATGTGCGCGGCGCGGGCGATGTCCATGTCTGGGGTCAAGCTGGCGTTAAACGCCACCAATTGCGGGCGGCCGTCGAACATACCTGTGCCGGTGATATTGAGTGGCTTGATCGCCGGGATATGTCGGCTCAACGCCTCAAGATCGCGAAAAGTCGGCGCGTCGCCGGCGCTGAGCCGGTCAGCAATTTTCATGACTGCGCCTGGCCGGGTGGCCCTTGGCGTGGCGGCGATATGGGCGAGGATCGACTGGCGTGACTCGTTGCGCAGCAATTCTTCCAGGGGATACGCCTCGGTTTGCAGGCGCGGCATCAACGTCAGCAGCAATTGGGCGATATTGCCTGCGGGCACTGGCAAGCGCCCGATGAGTTTGCCAATACGAGTACTGGCCTCTTGCAGCCAGGCCGTCAACGGGTCGTTGCTATTCAACAGGCTCGGCAGGTCGATGCTGTTCGATAGCTTGCCGAAGACCTCGGCGTTCATGCCACTGGCGAGCAACGTTGCAGACATCGCGCCGGCGGATGAGCCGGAAACAACCTGGATACCTCGCAGCTTCCCGCTGTCCTCAAGCGCCCGCACCATTCCCGGATAGGCAATGCCTTTGGCTACCCCGCCACTGAGCACCAGATGGCTGGGCGGTGGCGGCGACACCACCACGTCCACCTGGCCATTACTGTGGCGCGAAAGGCTCAGCTTGCGCGGCCCCACCCCCTCAACCAAGGGTGTGTTGACGCCTTGGCTGAGGGAGGATTGCGATGACTGAAGCGAAGGCGGCTGCACCTGATGGGCAGCCGGATTGGAGGACACTTTCATACACAGGCTCTCGATACAGAATGTAGTCCTGAGTGATGAGAACGTCTGGGAAAGATCCACCTGGAATGATTTGGTAAAGCAATCAAACCGGCGAGCGGTTACGCAGGGAGGTTGTCTTCCTTGAACTGGTCCTTCACGTACTTGATCTCGGTCCGGCCGTGCGGCGCGGGCAAACCGTCTTCGCCGAGGTTGACGAAGACCATTTTTTCCACAGTGAGGATGCTTTTGCGGGTGATCTTGTTGCGCACTTCACAGGTCAGGGTGATGGAGGTGCGGCCGAAATCGGTGGCGGTGATACCCAGCTCGATGATGTCGCCCTGGCGCGAGGCGCTGACGAAGTTGATTTCGGAGATGTACTTGGTCACCACCCGCTGGTTGCCCAATTGAACAATCGCGTAAATGGCCGCTTCCTCGTCGATCCAGCGCAGCAGGCTGCCACCGAACAGGGTGCCGTTGGGGTTGAGGTCTTCAGGTTTTACCCATTTGCGGGTGTGGAAGTTCATGGTCACTCCAAAACGTCTTGCCGAATGATGGGCAACATAATGGCAGAGCCCGGGCTCAAGCTCTATGCGCTATTGCCTATCAACCCCATGCGAGATCTTCATCCCGCCGACAGAAAGGCTTGGGAAGTGCCGCGTACACAGCTATAATCGCCCCCGCTTCAAAACGGTCATCTTCAGTTGATACCGTTCTCCCGCCACCTGTCCGAGGGGCGCTGCAGCAGGTTCAACCTGTCAGGCTCGGATGGGGCGTTGTCCGGCCTGGTTACCCTGGCCTGATACTAAACGCACAACGGCGCCCATTCGCACACTACGAATGGAGGCTCTTCATGAGCGCTGTAATTACGCCTGCAGATTTCAACGACTACAAAGTCGCCGACATGTCCCTCGCTGCCTGGGGCCGTCGCGAAACCTTTATCGCCGAATCCGAAATGCCTGCCCTGATGGGCCTGCGCAGCAAGTACGCCGCTGAGCAACCGCTCAAGGGCGCGAAGATTCTTGGCTGCATCCACATGACCATCCAGACTGCCGTGCTGATCGAAACCCTGGTTGCCCTGGGTGCCGAAGTGCGTTGGTCGTCCTGCAACATCTTCTCGACGCAAGACCAGGCTGCCGCCGCCATCGCTGCCGCCGGTATCGCGGTATTCGCCTGGAAAGGCGAGACCGAAGCAGAGTACGAGTGGTGCCTGGAGCAAACCATCCTGAAAGATGGCGCGCCTTGGGATGCCAACATGATCCTCGACGACGGCGGCGACCTGACCGAGTTGCTGCACAAGAAGTACCCGCAGATCCTCGACCGCGTCCACGGCGTGACCGAAGAAACCACCACCGGCGTACACCGCCTGCTGGACATGCTGGCCAAGGGCGAGCTGAAAATCCCGGCCATCAACGTCAACGACTCGGTGACCAAGAGCAAGAACGACAACAAGTACGGCTGCCGTCACAGCCTGAACGATGCCATCAAGCGCGGCACCGACCACCTGCTGTCGGGCAAGCAAGCCCTGGTGATCGGCTACGGTGACGTGGGCAAGGGTTCGTCCCAGTCCCTGCGCCAGGAAGGCATGATCGTCAAGGTCTCCGAAGTTGACCCGATCTGCGCCATGCAAGCCTGCATGGACGGTTTCGAAGTGGTTTCGCCGTTCATCGATGGCATCAACAACGGCAGCGAAGCAAGCATCGACAAGGCCCTGCTGGGCAAGATCGACCTGATCGTGACCACCACCGGTAACGTGAATGTCTGCGATGCCAACATGCTCAAGGCCCTGAAAAAGCGCGCCGTGGTATGCAACATTGGTCACTTCGACAACGAAATCGACACCGCTTTCATGCGCAAGAACTGGGCATGGGAAGAAGTGAAGCCACAGGTCCACAAGGTTCACCGTACCGGCTCGGGCGATTTCGACCCACAGAACGACGACTACCTGATCCTGCTGGCCGAAGGCCGCCTGGTGAACCTGGGTAACGCCACTGGCCACCCAAGCCGCATCATGGATGGCTCGTTCGCCAACCAGGTACTGGCGCAGATCTTCCTGTTCGGCCAGAAATACGCCGACCTGTCGCCAGCCCAGAAAGCCGAGCGCCTGACCGTGGAAGTGCTGCCGAAGAAACTCGACGAAGAAGTGGCCCTGGAAATGGTCCGCGGCTTCGGCGGCGTGGTGACTCAACTGACCAAGACCCAGGCCGACTACATCGGCGTGACCGTCGAAGGTCCGTTCAAGCCGCACGCTTACCGCTACTGATATGCCTGTTGCCCCCTCTTCTGAAGGGGGCTTTTTGTGGACGCGGGCTTGCTCGAGATGGCATCGACTCGGTACACCTGCAGCACCGAGCCGCCCCCATCGCGAGCAAGCCCGCTCCCACATTAATCGGTGCACGCCTTCCGGTATTCTGAGTTTCCAAGGGTATTACCATGTCCCAAGACCGTCGCTACAGCTTCGAGTTCTTCCCGACCAAGACCGATGCTGGGCATGAAAAACTGATGGCGACTGCCAAGCAGTTGGCCAGCTACCACCCCGACTTCTTCTCCTGCACTTACGGCGCCGGCGGTTCGACCCGTGACCGCACGATCAACACCGTGTTGCAGCTGGAAAGCGAAATCAAAATTCCCGCCGCGCCGCACTTGTCGTGCGTGGGCGACAGCAAGGCCGACCTGCGCGCCCTGCTGACCCAATACAAGGCCGCCGGGATCAAGCGCATCGTCGCCCTGCGCGGTGACTTGCCATCCGGCATGGGCATCGCCAGCGGTGAGCTGCGCTACGCCAACGACCTGGTGAGTTTCATCCGCGAAGAAAGCGGCGATCACTTCCACATCGAAGTGGCCGCTTACCCGGAGATGCACCCACAGGCGCGCAACTTCGAAGACGATTTACAGAACTTCGTGCGCAAGGCCAACGCCGGCGCTGACAGTGCAATCACCCAATATTTCTTCAACGCCGACAGCTACTTCTACTTCGTCGAGCGTGTACGGGCCTTGGGTGTGAACATCCCGATCGTGCCAGGCATCATGCCGATCACCAACTACAGCAAGCTGGCGCGTTTCTCCGACGCCTGCGGTGCGGAGATCCCACGCTGGGTGCGTAAACAACTGGAAGCCTATGGCGACGACGTCAAAAGCATCCAGGCGTTCGGCGAACAGGTTATCAGTGAGATGTGCGAACAATTGTTGCAAGGTGGTGCGCCAGGGTTGCACTTCTATACCCTGAACCAGGCTGAACCTAGCCTTGCCATCTGGAACAACCTGAAGCTGCCACGCTAACGCTTGTCCGGCGGTGCCAAGGCCCTCGTCTCTACGAGGGCCTTTGTCGTTTTACATGCCCACGCAATTTCACACCGCGTCACAGTGTGGCGACAAAAAGGCGCGGCAGAATCAGGAACGTCGTCATCCCTGGCGCAGCCCCGCTGGCGCTCGGCAGTTACTACGACGATAAGGTTTCCAAGATGCGGGAATCACCGTGCCAGAGCTTCTCTTTAACCCAGGAGCGTCGTAACCTCAGGCCATGCCCGTGATTCTCAAGCTGTTGACCGCGACATTTTTCACTTGCCTGAGCCTGGCCGCTTACGGCGAGAAGTTGCGCATTGTCACCGAGCCGTGGGCGCCCTATGTGTACGACGACAACGGCACCATGCGCGGGCTGGACTATGAAACCACGGTGATCGTGTTCCAGCGCCTGGGCGTCGATGTGGAATGGCAATTCCTGCCATGGAAACGCTGCCTGAACATGCTCGAACAAGGCCACGCCGACGGCGCGCTGGATATTTTCCACAGCCATGAGCGCGATGCCCTGCTGTTGTACCCCAGCGAACCGCTGTCGGAGGTGGAGTTCGTGCTGTTCTACGCCAATGAGCGGCCCCACCCGGCCCAAACCCTCGAAGAGCTGCGCAACCTGACCGTCGGCACCTCGCCGGGCTACCTGTATGGCGCGCAATTCAGCGAATCCAGCCTGTTCCATCGCGAGCCGGCGCCGACTCATGAAGCGAACTTCGGCAAATTGATGCTTGGCCGCATCGATCTGCTGGTGACTGACCGCAGGGTCGCTCAGCATGTGATCAAGGCATTGGGCCTGGAAGGCAAGGTCAGCCAGGCGCCCATCGTGATCAGCCGCCAGCAGCAGTTCCTCGCGGTGCGCCGGGGCGCAGGCATGGACCTGCTGGTGCAGCGCTTTGCCGCTGAACTCAAGCGCTTCAAGCACGAGCCGGCCTACACCGCCTTGAGCGCCAAATATGGTGGTATTCAAACCGCAGCCGAGCCGATTACACTGCCTGAACGCACCGTTGAGCAGCAGGAAAGCAGCGCGCCGTGATTGCTCTGTTATACTCCGGCCTTCCCGCCAGGCTTACGCCCGGCCGCTGAGGTCTTGAAAAAGGCACCCAACCCCGCTACTGCGCAGCTTTCAAGCCCGCGCGAGCCGGTGGAGTGCCCGCCAGACGCAGCAGGACCGGACGGGATTGCGCTCCCCTAAGCGCCATTCACGCCCGGCAAGATTATCCCTTTGGGCCAAGCCCTAACTAGAACAGGATTACTCATGTCCTTTGCTTCCCTCGGTCTCTCCGAGGCTTTAGTCCGCGCCATCGAGGCAGCGGGCTATACCGAGCCTACTCCGGTGCAACAGCGGGCCATTCCCGCCGTGTTGCAAGGTCGCGACCTGATGGTTGCGGCTCAGACAGGTACTGGTAAAACCGGCGGCTTCGCCCTCCCGATTCTGGAGCGGTTGTTCCCCAATGGTCACCCGGACAAGTCCCAGCGTCATGGCCCGCGCCAACCGCGCGTACTGGTCCTGACCCCAACCCGCGAACTCGCCGCCCAAGTGCATGACAGCTTCAAGCTGTATGCCCGCGACCTGAAGTTCGTCAGCGCCTGCATCTTCGGCGGCGTCGGCATGAACCCACAGGTTCAGGCCATGTCCCGTGGCGTTGACGTCCTCGTCGCCTGCCCGGGTCGTTTGCTCGACCTGTGCGGCCAAGGCAGCGTCGATTTGTCCCACGTGGAAATCCTCGTGCTGGACGAAGCCGACCGCATGCTCGACATGGGCTTTGTCCATGACGTGAAAAAGGTCCTCGCCCGCCTGCCGGCCAAACGTCAGAACCTGCTGTTCTCGGCAACGTTCTCCAACGACATCACGGCTCTGGCCGGCAAGTTGCTGCACAATCCGGAACGCATCGAAGTCACGCCGCCGAACACCACGGTCGAGCGTATCGAGCAACGCGTGTTCCGCCTGGCCGCCAGCCACAAACGTTCGCTGCTGGCGCACCTGATCACCGCCGGTGCCTGGGAACAGGTGCTGGTGTTCACCCGCACCAAGCACGGCGCCAACCGCCTGGCCGAGTACCTGGACAAGCACGGCCTCACCGCCGTCGCCATCCACGGCAACAAGAGCCAGAACGCGCGCACCAAAGCGCTGGCCGACTTCAAGGCCGGTGAAGTACGCATCATGGTGGCCACCGATATCGCCGAGCAACACTGGAGGCTGCATGCGTAGTCAAGGCGTGCTGCATTGCGACACTGAAATCCTCGTGCCGTTTTTCGACATCGACACCATGAACGTGGTCTGGCACGGGCACTACGTGAAGTACCTGGAAATCGCCCGCTGCGCCCTGCTCGACAAGATCGGCCACAACTACACGGCGATGCTCGAATCCGGCTACGCCTGGCCGGTGATCGACCTGCAACTGCGCTATGTGCGCGGCGCCACCTTCGGCCAGACGATCAACGTGCGCGCCAGCCTGGTGGAATGGGAGAACCGTTTGAAGGTCAACTACCTGATCACCGACCGCACCAGCGGCGAACGCCTGACCCGCGCCAGCACGGTGCAAGTGGCGGTGGACATCGCCAGCCGCGAGATGCAACTGGCGTCCCCCACAGTCTTCACCGACGCGGTCGAGAGGGCCTTGGCATGAGAATGTTCCTCCTGTTAGCAAGTTTGCTGCTGAGTGTCAGCGCCCAGGCCTTCGACCTGCAGCAACTCAGCGACCAGTTGGCCAAACCCAGCGTGATCCACGGCAGCTTCATCCAGGAAAAACACCTGCGCGCCCTGCCGCAACCCTTGGTCAGCAAAGGCACCTTCGTCCTGGCCAAGGACCACGGCCTGCTGTGGCTGCTCAAAACCCCTCTGCAACAGGATTACCGCATCAGCGCCCAAGGCATTGCGCGGCGGGATGCCAATGGCTGGCAAACGCTGCCGAACAAGAGCGCCGGGGCCGAGCAGAACCGCCTGTTCCTCGCCGTGCTCCAGGGCGACAGCAGCGGCTTGCAGCGTGACTTCGACCTGCAACTACAGGGTGAAGCCGAGCAGTGGAAGCTGACGCTGACCCCGCGCTCGCTGCTGCTCAAGCAAGTGTTCAATCAGATCAATATCGACGGCGGCACGCTGGTACACACCATCGAACTGCTGGAAACCCAGGGCGACAGCACCGTGCTGCGCATGCAGGACAGCAGCGCCGACCTTCCCCTGAGCGATGCGGAGCAACACGACTTTGCCCAGTGAGCGTTTATTGCCGCGCCTGTTCCTGATCCTGCTGGTGGCCGTGCTGGCGCTGGCCGGCTGGCAATGGCGCCATGGCGCGCCGTTGTCGGCCAACCTGATGGAACTGGTGCCGGGTAGCACGCCGGACGCCCTCGAACTGCAAGCCGAACAGCGCATGCAGGAACCGCTGAACCGCGAAATGCTGGTCCTGGTGGGGCACGCCGACCGCCAGCAAGCGGTCAACGTAGCCGAGCAATTGGGTGAGCGCTGGCAAGCCAGCGGCCTGTTTGAAAAGGTCCAGTGGAACCTGCAAGCCGACCTGCCGGCGCTGCGCGAGCAATTGTTGCGCGGCCGCCTGTCGATGCTCGCGGCCAAGGACCGCGAGCAACTGATCGACCACCCCGATGCGTTCATCCAGCAGCGCGTGCAAGCGCTGTTCGACCCGTTCACCGGGTTCAGCCTGGTGCCGAGCCAGGACG
>NZ_JAKNRV010000589.1:0-2083 GCF_023072625.1 Pseudomonas emilianonis | reverse complement strand
TGCAGCCGGGGCATATCTTTCCGTTGCGCGCCAAAGATGGCGGCGTGCTGACCCGCGCCGGCCACACCGAAGCCGGCTGTGACTTGGCCCGCCTGGCCGGGCATGCACCGGCCTCGGTGATCGTCGAAGTGATGAACGACGACGGCACCATGGCCCGCCGGCCTGACCTGGAGATCTTCGCGCGCAAGCATGGGATCAAGATTGGCACTATCGCCGACCTGATTCACTACCGCCTCAGCACCGAACGCACCGTGGTGCGCATTGGCGAACGCGACCTGCCCACGGTGCATGGCACGTTCCGCCTGATTACCTTTGAAGACCGCATCGACGGTGGCGTACACATGGCCATGGTGATGGGCCCATTGCGCCGCGATGAACCTACGCTGGTGCGCGTGCATGTGATCGACCCGCTGCGCGATCTGGTCGGCGCCGAGTACAGCGGTCCGTCCAACTGGACGCTGTGGGCCGCCTTGCAACGCGTCGCCGCCGAAGGCCGTGGCGTGGTGGTGGTGCTGGCCAATCATGAATCGTCCCAGGCGCTGCTGGAGCGCGTACCGCAACTGACCCAGGCACCGCGCCAGTTCCACCGTTCGCAGTCGCGGATTTATTCGGAAGTCGGCACCGGGGCGCAGATATTGCAGGATTTGGGCGTCGGCAAGCTGCGTCACCTCGGCCCGCCCCTGAAATACGCCGGGCTGACTGGCTACGACCTGGAGGTCGTCGAGAGCATTCCCTTCACCGAATGACGGATAACCGGTAAGGCAAAATGCTTGCACAAAGTTTGGAATACCATAATATGATATTCCATAGACCGAACGCTTTCGCCAAGTGCGCCCGCCAGGGACAGCACCAATAACAGCCCTTGGCACGGTCGCCTTTTGGGTCTCGATTAGAGGCTCCGATGGACCTACTGCTCCCGATAGGCGGGCATTACCAAGCCCGCTCAATAACAAAACAAATGAGGGCGTGAAAATGGTGTTGAACAAACGTGCAACCGCTGTGCTGTTCGCGGGTTTATTGGCTACGGCCACTCACGCGGCCCTGGCGGCCGAAAGCGTGAATTTCGTGAGCTGGGGCGGTAGCACCCAGGATGCGCAGAAGCAGGCGTGGGCCGACCCTTTCAGCAAGGCCAGCGGCATCACCGTTGTACAAGACGGCCCGACCGACTACGGCAAACTCAAGGCCATGGTCGAAAGCGGCAACGTGCAGTGGGACGTGGTGGATGTCGAGGCCGACTTCGCCTTGCGCGCCGCCGCCGAAGGCCTGCTCGAACCCCTGGACTTCTCGGTAATCCAGCGTGACAAGATCGACCCACGCTTCGTCTCCGACCATGGCGTCGGCTCGTTCTTCTTCTCCTTTGTGCTGGGCTACAACGAAAGCAAACTCGGCGCCGGCAAACCCCAGGATTGGACCGCGCTGTTCGACACCAAGACCTACCCCGGCAAACGCGCCCTCTACAAATGGCCCAGCCCTGGCGTGCTCGAACTGGCCCTGCTGGCCGACGGCGTACCGGCCGACAAGCTCTACCCCCTGGACCTGGACCGCGCCTTCAAGAAACTCGACACCATCAAAAAAGACATCGTCTGGTGGGGCGGCGGCGCGCAGTCGCAGCAATTGCTGGCCTCCGGCGAAGTCAGCATGGGCCAGTTCTGGAACGGTCGCATCCACGCCCTGCAGGAAGATGGCGCACCGGTGGGTGTGAGCTGGAAGCAGAACCTGGTCATGGCCGACATCCTCGTCGTGCCTAAGGGCACCAAAAACAAAGCCGCCGCGATGAAGTTCCTGGCCAGTGCCAGCAGCGCCAAGGGCCAGGCCGATTTCTCCAACCTGACCGCCTATGCACCGGTGAATATCGACAGCGTACAGCGCCTGGATTCAGTCCTGGCGTCCAACCTGCCGACGGCGTATGCCAAGGACCAGATCACCCTCGATTTCGCCTACTGGGCCAAGAACGGCTCGGCCATTGCGACACGGTGGAATGAATGGCTAGTCAAATGAAAATGACGGCAGCCACACCGACCGGGAGCGCCCTCGGCGCTGCCGGCGCGGTTTGCAGCAACGCCGTATCGCCGTCCCTGGCCCA
>NZ_JAKNRV010000588.1:0-2088 GCF_023072625.1 Pseudomonas emilianonis | reverse complement strand
ATCGGCGCCGCACCGCGCCAGCGTGGCAGCAGCGAAGCATGGCTGTTGATGCAACCCAGGCGTGGGATATCGAGAACCACTTGGGGCAGGATCAAACCGTAGGCCACCACCACCAGCAGGTCCGGTTTCAGCGCGGCCAACTCGGCCTGGGCCTCGGCGTTGCGCAGGGTCGGCGGTTGCAGCACGGGAATGTTGTGCTCCAGCGCCAGTTGCTTGACCGGGCTCGGCATCAGTTTTTGCCCGCGACCGGCCGGGCGATCCGGCTGGGTGTACACCGCGACGATGTCATAAGGGCTGGCGAGCAGCGCCTTGAGGTGTTCAGCGGCGAATTCGGGTGTGCCGGCAAAAACAATGCGCAGTGGCTCGGTCATGGGCGTTCTCGGTTAACAGCAGTCACAAAAGAAAAAGGCTTGCCGCAGCAAGCCTTTGGAAGAAGGGCATCAAGCTTGCTGGCGGTGCTTTTTTTCCAGCTTCTTCTTGATCCGGTCACGTTTGAGCGTGGACAGGTAATCGACAAACAGCTTGCCGTTGAGGTGGTCGCATTCGTGCTGGATACACACTGCCAGCAAGCCTTCGGCAACCTGCTCGAAAGGCTTGCCGTCGCGGTCCAGGGCTTTGATTTTCACGCGCACCGGGCGTTCGACGTTCTCGTAGAACTCCGGCACCGACAGGCAACCTTCCTGGTATTCGCCCATTTCGTCGGTCAGCGCTTCGAACTCGGGGTTGATGAACACCCGTGGTTCGCTGTGATCTTCGGACAGGTCCATCACCACGACACGCTGATGCACGTTGACCTGGGTCGCGGCGAGGCCGATGCCCGGGGCTTCATACATTGTTTCAAACATGTCATCGACCAACTGACGAACCTTGTCGTCCACTACGGCCACCGGTTTGGCGATCGTGCGCAGGCGCGAGTCGGGGAATTCGAGGATGTTCAAAATAGCCATAAGCGTAATTGCTGCACATGTGAGGTAAAGGCAAATCGGCGTTGGGATGGACCCACACGGCCGGTGTGGAACGCTCGGAAGCCGCGAAGGCTATGGCATTTCACGCGAACGTACATAATAAAGGAGATTCACCCCATGAGGAAATCGCTACTCGTCTTGCTGCTCTGGGCTCCGTTCGCCCTGGCCCTGCTTCCATCGCCTGGCCTGCGCCTGGATCAACCAACGCAACAGGCCATCCAGCAATTTTTGTTACACAATCGCATCCTCGATTCTCCCCTCGATCTCGATAACGCGCCCTACGTTGTCGCGGCAGAAGCCGGGCGCGTGCTGGGGGCCAATGGCGAGCGCGTACATGCCCGCGGCGTCCTGGACCCGGCCCAGCCCAGTTACGGGATCTTCCGCCGAGGCAAGGTCTACACCGACCCCCAAACCCAGGAGCTACTGGGGATCAACGCCGACGACATCGGCACCGCGCGCTGGGTGATGGCCGGCGACCTGACCACCCTTGCCGTGCAACGCGTCACCCAGGAAGTGCGCCCCGGCGACCGTTTACTCCTTACCGAGCCGCCCGTTGCGCTGGCCAGCCTGGAGGGCCCGCAGGCGGTGCCGTTTATTGAAGGGCAGATCATCGACGTACCCAAGGGTGTTACGCAGATAGGCGTGCTGGATGCCGTGACCCTGAATAAAGGCCGCCGCGACGGCCTGGTCGAAGGCCAACGGCTGAACGTGATCAAGACCGGCGCCACGGTACGCGACGTCCTCAGCGGCGCCCCGGTGAAACTTTCCGATGAGCGCGGCGGCACGCTGCTGGTGTTTCGCACCTATGAAAAGCTCAGTTACGGCCTGGTCCTCAGTGCCTCGCGGCCACTGGCGGTGATGGACCGTTTCGAGACTGCCCGTCAAACGCAATAAATAGGTTGCTAAATAAGTTACCAACAGAGTTATCCACAGCTTGTTCCGGTCAAGGATGATCAGATGTATCCGATAAACAACAGTGAAATTTCCCCGGCAGAACTGGAAGCCCGTTTCGTTTTGCACCACTGACTCATAGGGGAAGAGGGCTGCCCTCTTCAGGTCGGGAGTTTTGGTGCGATCAACGGTAACCGCCTGCTGGCGCGCGGATGACAAATTTGTAACCTGT
>NZ_JAKNRV010000587.1:0-2089 GCF_023072625.1 Pseudomonas emilianonis | reverse complement strand
AATTGCCGTTCTCGCCGTTGTACCTGGTGGCCAGTGTGTGCGTGCTCGGAGCGTCTATCTGGCTGCTGCTGTTTGCCTATCAAGATGTACCGTATAGCCACCAATTGTGGTGGCAGTTCACCCTCGAAATCGATGACAGCAGCCTGCGCGCGCCCATCGACGGCATTATCCAGCTGCGCCTGGCCGAGCCGGGCGAAGTGCTCGGCGCGGGCGGCCGCGTCTTGCTGCTGATCGATCCTGAAGATCAATACATGAACCTCTACCTGCCCGCCTCGGTGACCGGCGCCCTGACCGTCGGCAGCGACGCGCGCATCCTCCTCGACGCGCTTCCCGACCAATCGCTGCCGGCCAAAATCAGCTTCGTCGCGGCCAAATCGCAGTTCACGCCCAAAGAGGTAGAAACCCGCGATGAACGCCAGAAATTGGTGTTCCGCGTCAAACTGCGCCTGACCCAACCCAGCGCCGTGCCGCAGGCCAAACCAGGCATGCCCGGCGCCGGCTACGTGCGCACGGCTGACATAGACTGGCCGGCTAACCTGCAATGACCGATCTGGCGCTGCACGCCACGGGCATCCAGCACCGCTACGGCAAGCAACAGGCGCTGATCGATATCGCCTTCAGCTTGCCCACCGGCACGCGCTGCGGGCTGATCGGCCCGGATGGCGCGGGCAAATCGAGCCTGCTGGGCTTGATCGCCGGGGTTAAAAAACTCCAGGACGGCCAACTGGAGGTGCTCGGCGGCTCCATCGCCGACCGCCGCCACCGCAACAGCCTCTACCCGCGCATCGCCTTCATGCCCCAAGGCCTGGGCGGCAACCTGTACCCCGAACTGTCCATCAGCGAAAACATCCGCTTCTTCGCCACGCTGTTCGGCCTATCGAAAGCCGATTGCGACCAGCGCATGCACAACCTGCTGCTGGCCACCGACCTTGAGCGCTTCGCCGACCGCCCGGCCGGCAAACTCTCCGGCGGGATGAAGCAGAAACTCGGCCTGTGCTGCGCGCTGATCCATGACCCGGACCTGCTGATCCTCGACGAGCCCACCACCGGGGTCGACCCGCTGTCACGTCGGCGCTTTTGGGAACTGGTCGAAACCGTGCGCAGCGAGCGCCCACAACTGACGCTGCTGGTGGCCACGGCCTACATGGAAGAAGCCGAGCAGTTTGAACATTGCCTGATGCTCGACCGCGGCAAACTGATCGCCGACGGTTTGAGCAGTGAGCTCGCCGCAGCGACCCCCAGCGGCAAGCTGGATGAGGCCTTCACCCACTTCCAGGGCGACAGCGCCCATGACAACCAGCCGCTGGTCATCCCTCCGCGCGCAAGCAACAGCGCCGATATCGCCATCGAAGCCCACGACCTGACCCTGCGCTTTGGCGACTTCACGGCAGTCGATAAAGTCAGCTTTGCCATCGGCCGGGGCGAGATTTTCGGTTTCCTCGGTTCCAACGGCTGCGGCAAGACCACCACCATGAAAGTCCTCACCGGCCTGATGCCGGCCACTGAGGGCACTGCAACGCTGCTGGGCAACCCTGTGAACGCCAAGGACCTGGCCACCCGCAAGCGCGTGGGCTTCATGTCGCAGAGCTTTTCGTTGTATGGCGAACTCAGCGTGCTGCAGAACCTGGTGCTGCACGCGCAGTTGTTCGATTTGCCCAAGGCCGACAGCGGCAAGCGGATCGATGAGCTGATCCAGCGTTTCGACCTCGGCGAGGTGGCCGAGCAGCCATCGGGCGAGCTGCCCCTCGGCCTGCGTCAGCGCTTGTCGTTGGCCGTGGCGGTGCTGCACCGCCCCGAAGTGCTGATCCTCGATGAACCGACCTCGGGCGTCGACCCGGCGGCGCGGGATGACTTCTGGCGGCTGCTGATCGAACTGTCGCGCGAACAAGGGGTGACGATCTTTCTGTCCACCCACTTCATGAACGAAGCCCAGCGTTGTGACCGCATCTCCCTGATGCACGCGGGCAAGGTGCTGGCCTGCGATACCCCCGACGCACTGCAGCAGCAATTCCACGGCGACACCCTCGAAGCCGCGTTCGTCACGTGCCTGGAGCAAGCCCAGGGCGAAGCCGAACCCGCGGTGCCCACC
>NZ_JAKNRV010000586.1:0-2094 GCF_023072625.1 Pseudomonas emilianonis | reverse complement strand
TGACGGTTGGCGTCGCGCCAGTCGCAGCCTTCGAGTTCGGCCGCATGAAAGTCGGTGTCGGTAAGGTTGGCTGCAACGAACGAGGCTTGAGTCGCTTTCATTTCCTGACATTGGGCGTACTGCAGGGCTGACCTCCCGGTTGAATAGACAAGGAACCGAACGATGATCCGATCACTGTGGACCGCGAAAACCGGACTGGAAGCCCAGCAAGGGCAAATGGACGTGATCGCCAACAACCTGGCGAACGTCAGCACCAACGGCTTCAAGCGCTCGCGGGCAGTGTTCGAAGATCTGGTGTACCAGAACGTGCGCCAACCCGGCGCGCAGAGCAGCACCGACACGCGCCTGCCCTCCGGCTTGCAGGTGGGCACCGGCGTGCGCGAAGTCGCCACCGAGCGCTTGCACACCCAGGGCAACCTGGAGCAGACCAGCAACTCCAAGGACCTGGCGATCAACGGCCTGGGCTTCTTCCAGGTGGACATGCCCGACGGCAGCACCGGCTACACCCGTGACGGTAGCTTCCAGCTCGACTCCAATGGCGAGATGGTCACCTCCAACGGCTACAAGCTGTCGGCCGGCGTGACCATCCCGGCCAACGCCACAGCCATCACGATCAGCAGCGACGGCATCGTCTCGGTGACCACGCCCGCCGCCTCTGCCTCGACCCAGGTCGGCCAACTGAACCTGGCGCTGTTCATCAACCCGGCCGGCCTGGAAAGCATCGGCCAGAACCTCTACCTGGAAACCGACGCCTCGGGCTCGCCCACCGAAACCACGCCGGGCCTCAACGGCGGCGGCACGCTGTCCCAAGGTTACGTGGAAACCTCCAACGTGAACGTGGTGGAAGAAATGGTCGGCATGATCCAGACCCAGCGTGCCTATGAAATCAACAGTAAGGCCGTCGAAAGCTCGGACGAGATGCTCCAGCGTCTGACCCAGCTCTGAGCGCCCGGTTCGAGACTCACTTTATGGCTCACAAGTATCTTCTGGCCGGCGTACTGGCCCTCGCCGGCTGCGATCAACTGCCCCACAAGCCGGTGGTGCCCGACGAAGAAGTCCAGGCGCAGGGCTACCCCGCACGCCTGGCCAACGGCTCGATCTACCAGAGCAGCCGCTCGCAGCCGCTGTTCGAAGACCGCCGCCCGCGCATGGTCGGCGACACCCTGACCATCCAGTTGGAAGAACAGGTCAGCGCCAGCAAGAACTCATCCTCCAATGCCAGCCGCGCCGGCTCCACGGGGCTGAGCCTGGCGACCACCTCCAGCCGGGCCAGCCAGGTCGGCTCCTTTGGGCTGGATGCTTCGACGACGCATGACTTCATAGGCGCCGGCGGTTCCCAGGCGAACAACTCGTTCACCGGCACGATTTCCGTGACCGTGATGCAGGTGATGCCCAACGGGCATTTGCGCGTGCGCGGTGACAAACAGATCGCGATCAACCAGGGCACCGAATTCATCCGTTTTTCCGGGCTGGTCAACCCGCGCAGCATCACCGGCGAGAACACCGTGTCATCGACCCAGGTGTCCCAGGCGCGCATCGAGTACGTGGGTGACGGCTACATCAACGAAGCGCAGCGGATGGGCTGGCTCCATCGCATCCTCCTCAACGTTTCCCCTTTCTGAGTACCCACGCCATGTTCACTAGAGCCGCCCGAACGTTGCGCACCCTGCTGCTGAGCTGCCCGTTGTGGCTGGGGGCCACGGTTCACGCCGAGCAGATTCGCGACATCGCCGACTTCGCCGGCATCCGCCCCAACAACCTGGTGGGCTACGGCCTGGTGGTCGGCCTGGACGGCAGCGGCGACCAGACCACCCAGAGCCCGTTCACCGAACAGGGCCTGACCAACATGCTGTCGCAACTGGGCGTGACCCTGCCGGCCGGTGCAAACATGCAGATGCGCAATATCGCAGCGGTGATCGTCACCGCCAGCCTGCCGGCCCTGTCGCGCCCAGGGCAGCAGATCGATGTGGTGGTGTCGTCCATCGGCAACGCAAAAAGCCTGCGCGGCGGCACCTTGCTGATGACCCCGATGAAGGGCGCCGACGGCGAGGTGTACGCCATGGCACAGGGCAACCTGCTGGTGGGCGGCGCTGG
>NZ_JAKNRV010000585.1:0-2097 GCF_023072625.1 Pseudomonas emilianonis | reverse complement strand
GGCCACGGCGGCCGCCGTTTTGGCGGCGGCCAGCGGCGGCAGGTCGAGGGCGGTCAGCAGGCTGTCAGCGGGGTGCAGAAAACACTCCACCGGCGGCTTGGACCGGCCCAACTGCAGCAGGCTTTCACGGCCTTCGCTCACCACCGCGCCACGCTCCAGCCAGGCAAATTGCACCTGGTTGTCGGCCGTCAATTGATCGAGTGGCGGCAAGCCGATCCGCAGGCGTTTCATGCGCCCACCCGCGACCAGATCACCTGGGGCCGGCGGTCTTCGGGGCGATGCAACAACACGTCGATCGTCACCCGCCTCTGTTCACGGCGGGCCTGGCCCTGCAGGCGAAACCACTCGCTGGTAATGCCCACCTGCACGCTCTCCACCGCCACTTGCGGCAGGTGCAGGCGGTTGACGAAATCGCCGCGGTTGATAAACCAGCGCCCGCTGTCGCGCTCGGCCACCAATGCCTGGGCCTGGGCCAGGCTGAGTTGCGGCACCACCGCGCTGAGCACTTCGGCGCTGGCGGTGTTGCCGTTGACCCAGGTATTGCCGGGCAGCACGCTGATGAAGGTCTGCAGGCGCCGTAGCAGCAACGGGTCGAGGCCTTCGATACCGCTCAAGTCATCCAGGCTGCGCAGCATCGGGTAGCGGGCCGGCAGCAGCGACGTGTCGGCACGTTGCTCATAGGACCCGATCACCCGCCGGCTGATGCGTTGGCTCACGGCCGAATCGATGCCGATCAGGCGGCACAGGCGCTCGAAACTTTGCACCTGTTCGGCATCCACCTGCTGGCGACTGACCAGATTGCGCAGGTTGAACTTGCCCTGCTCGTCCTCCAGGCGCCCTTCAAACGCGCCGCGCTGAGGACGTGCCCACGGTTGATCAAGGCGGGTCAGCACGTCCTTCTGACGGGCATCCCATAGCAACAGCCGGCTGTGTTCCAGGCTGCCTTGCAACAACCACTGGCCCTGAATGCGCAATTGCTCGGCCTCCACGCTGCGGGTGAATACGCTCTGACGCGTGAGCATGGCGCCGGCGATCACCGCCACCACCGCCGCGATCAGCAACGCGCTGATAATCGCCATGCCGCGCTGCTTCGCCGCTGCGGGCGAATACCGTTTCATGGCGCGCCTTATAGCTGCCAGGAGCCGATATCGGCATTCACGCCGTCGCCATCCGGTTGGCCGTCGGCGCCCAGGGAGAACACATCGACCTCACCGTTGGCGCCCGGGTTGAGGTAGTGATAGGCGTGGCCCCACGGGTCATTCGGCAGACGGTCGAGGTAAGCGCGCCAGTTGCTGTTCTTTGCATCCGCCGGGCGCTCCACCAGGACTTTGAGGCCCTGGTTCATGCTCGGGTAGGTGCCGTGGTCGAGGCGATAGAGTTTCAGCGCCTGCATCAACCCGCCGATGTCCTGTTTCGCTGCGGTGGCCCGTGCCTGGTCCGGACGATCAAGCACCTTGGGCACCACCATCGCCGCCAGAATCCCAAGAATGACCACCACCACCATGATCTCGATCAGGGTGAAGCCACGCTGGCCGCGAGGGCTTGGCAATGGGGATGTTAGGCGTGCGATATCCATCTCGACATTCCTTGGCTTGAGTGCGTTTCGGGGCGCAGTGTTGCAAGAACACATGTCAGTCGTATTGAAAATCCTCGGGAGTTTCGGTCGCCAATCGGTCAACTGCCGGCGCTAGGCTGCGCACCTGTTTCCAGGCTTTGAGAACGCCATGCGCAGGCACCGCAACGAGCGAGGTTTTACCCTGATTGAAGTGCTGGTGGCGCTGGCGATCATCGCGGTGGCCATGGCCGCAGCCGTGCGCGTGGCCGGGCTGATGACCCAGAGCAACGGCCTGTTGCGCGACAAGTCGATGGCGATGCTGGCGGCGCAAAGTCGCCTCGCGGAGTTGCAGTTGGAGGGGCGTTTGACCAACGGCAAAAAGACCTTCGAGTGCGATCAGGGCCGCTTGAAACTGCGTTGCGAGCAGACCCTCAGCAGCGGCTCCGATAGCCGGCTGGTGCAGGTCGATGTGCAGGTGCGGGACATCAGCCGCGAGGCGCCGCCTCTGGCGCGCGTGGAGACGTCGTTGGCCAGGCCGCAGG
>NZ_JAKNRV010000584.1:0-2106 GCF_023072625.1 Pseudomonas emilianonis | reverse complement strand
CCTGACCCAGGCCGGGCTGTGGCTCGCCTGGCTGATGGCCCTGGCGGCGGCGGTGCTGCTGTGGAACCTCAAGCCGGTGCTGCTGATGTTCGGCCAGACCGAGACCAACGTGGACGCGGCAGGACAATTCCTGACCATCCTGCCGTTCGCCCTGCCCGGTTACCTGAGTTTCATGGCCTTGCGCGGCTTCACCAGCGCCATCGGCAAGGCCACACCGGTGATGGTGATCAGCCTCGGCGGCACGCTGGTCAACTACCTGCTCAACCACGCGTTGATCGAGGGCATGTTCGGTCTGCCGAAACTCGGCTTGATGGGCATCGGCCTGGTCACGGCCATCGTCGCCAATGGCATGGCGCTGGCGTTGATGGGGTACATCCGCAGCAACCGCGCGTACTCGGCCTACCCGCTGAGCGCAGGCCTGTTGCGTCTGAACACCCAGTACTTGCGCGAGTTATGGCGCCTGGGCCTGCCGATTGGCGGTACCTACGCGGTGGAAGTCGGGTTGTTTGCCTTTGCAGCGCTGTGCATGGGCACCATGGGCAGTACGCAATTGGCGGCGCATCAGATCGCGCTGCAAATCGTCTCGGTGGCGTTCATGGTGCCGGCGGGGATGTCCTACGCGGTGACCATGCGCATCGGCCAGCACTATGGCGCCGGGCAACTGCTGCAGGCGCGCATGGCGGGGCGTGTCGGCATCGGCTTTGGCGCGGCGGTGATGTTGGGATTTGCGGCGGTGCTGTGGCTGTATTCCGATCCGCTGATCGGGCTATTCCTCGACCATAACGACCCGGCATTCCACGAGGTGATCGTGCTAGCCGTCAGCCTGCTGGCCGTGGCGGCCTGGTTCGAACTGTTCGACGGCGTGCAGACCATCGCGATGGGCTGCATCCGTGGGCTCAAGGACGCCAAGACCACCTTTCTGGTGGGCCTGGGTTGCTATTGGCTGATCGGCGCGCCGGCGGCCTGGATGATGGCCTTCACCCTGGGTTGGGGGCCAACCGGCGTGTGGTGGGGCCTCGCGCTGGGCCTGGCCTGCGCGGCGGTGAGCCTGACCTGGGCGTTTGAGGCGAAGATCAAGCGCATGATTCGGCACGAGCCAGACGCTCAACGCTCATTCCATGCCGCGCAGACCGACTAGAAGTCTTGCGCGGTTGAAATGTGGGAGCGGGTTGGCAAATAGAGGATGAGCTAGCCCAATAAAGCCTGCTGGTCCTTGCCAAACGTCAGGTAGTCCACCAGCTCCGGCAACGGCAGCGGCTTGCTGATCAGGTACCCCTGGGCCTGGTCGCAACCAAACAAACGCAACAGCGCCAACTGCTCCGCGGTTTCTACGCCTTCGGCCACCACTTCCAGATTCAGGTTGTGGGCCAGGTTGATCATGGCGTGAACCAGCTTGCGGTTTTCTTCGCGCTCTTCCATGCCGCCGACAAAACTCTTGTCGATTTTCAACAAGGCGATCGGCAGGCTATTGAGGTGTACGAACGATGAGAAACCAGTGCCGAAGTCGTCGAGGGAAAAGCGCACACCGAGGCGACCGAGGGCGTCCATGGTCTGCTTGACCAAATCACTGCGGCGCATCACGGCGGTTTCGGTCAGCTCGAATTCCAGCCATTGCGCATCCACCCCGCGCTCGGTAATCAGCCGGCTGAGGGTCGAAAGCAATTGGCTGTCCTGGAACTGGCGAAACGACAGGTTGACCGCCATATGCAGCGGCGGCAGGCCGCGTTCGCGCAGGTCCTGCATGTCGCGCAGGGCCCGGGAAATCACCCAGTAACCCAGCGGAACAATCAGCCCACTCTGTTCGGCCAGGGGCACGAATTCGCTGGGCGGCAACAGGCCGCGCTCGCCGTGGCGCCAACGCACCAGCGCTTCGAGACCGACGATATGGCCGTCGTCCAGGTCGAGGCGGGGTTGGTAATGCAGTTCCAGTTCATCGCGACGCAGCGCTCGGCGCAATTCACTTTCCAGGTCGGCCAGGCTGCGGGCGTTGCGGTTGATGCGCTCGTTGAAGATATGAAAGGTGCAGCCCTGGGTGCCCTTGGCTTGCTGCATGGCGATATGGGCATGCCACATCAGCGGGTCGGCGCCGGCACGCGCGCGGGCATG
>NZ_JAKNRV010000583.1:0-2109 GCF_023072625.1 Pseudomonas emilianonis | reverse complement strand
TGCTGAGCGAGGCCCACGCCCGCTTCGATCGCGGCCAGCGCCAACTCGCGCACGCTGTGCGCGCTGAGCACTTCGCGCACCTGGCTACCCTCCACCACGCCGACCCGACGCTCACCGTTGCGCAACTCGAACTGAACTAAACGCATGCCGCTTCTCCTGATAATCGATTAAGTACGCGTGGCGCCACGGGCGCTCGCAGCGAATTGGTCAGCCGGCAGCACATGCTTGCGCTCCAGCAGACGGTAGACCACGCCGGTCAGTAGCAAGCCGAACACCATCACTGCGGACAGGAAGTACAAGCCCGAGGCCAGGTTGCCGGTGTATTCCTTGAGCGCGCCGATCACGAACGGGCCGATATAGCCGCCGAGGTTGCCCACCGAATTGATCAAGGCAATCCCCGCTGCCGCGCTCGCCCCGGCAAAAAACCGCCCGGGCAGGGTCCAGAACACCGCAGTGCAAGAAAACATCGCGAACGCCGCCAGGCACAGCGCCGCCATTTGCAGCACCGGCACACTCAGCCAGGCACTGAAGAACAGGCCGATGGCACCCAGTACGTAAAGCACCGCCAGGTGGCCGTAGCGATCGTTCAAACGGTCGGAACTGCGCGGGATGATCAACAGCCCGATGATCCCGAAGATATACGGCACCGCCGACACAAAGCCGGTGACCAGGTCGGTGCCGCCGAACTGCTTGATCAGCGTCGGCAGCCACAGGCCCAACCCGTAGATGCTCAGGGTCACCGGCAAGTAGAACAGCGCCAGCAGCAACACGCGCTTGTCCTTGAGGGCGTGCAGCGGATTGCCGTGGCGGGTCTGGCCGTATGTTTGCAGGTCCTTGGCCAGTTCGCCGGTGAGCCAGGCTTTTTCGTCTTCGCTCATCCAGTTGACCTGCTTGGGGCCGTCCGGCAGGTAGCGCAGCACCGGCCAGGTGAGCAGGATCGCCGGGGTGCCGATGACGATGAACAGCCATTGCCAGCCGTGCAGCCCGAGGGTGCCGTCCATGCCCAACAGGCCGCCGGAGACCGGGCCGGTGATCATCATTGCGATCGGTTGCGAGAGGATGAACAGCCCAAGGATCTTGCCGCGATGGCGCACCGGGAACCACTGGGTGATGTAGTACAGAACGCCGGGGAAGAACCCCGCCTCCGCCGCGCCGAGCAGAAAGCGCATCACATAGAAGCTCTGCGGCCCCTGCACGAACGCCATGCCGATGGTGATGGTGCCCCAGGTGATCATGATCCGTGCGAACCAGCGCCGTGCGCCGAAGCGATCGAGCATCAGGTTGCTGGGGATCTCGAACAGGAAGTAGCCAATAAAGAACAGGCCTGCGCCAAAGCCGTAGGCCGCATCACCGATGCCGACGTCGGCGCCCATGTGCAGCTTGGCGAACCCCACGGCGGAGCGGTCCACGTAGGCGATCAGGTACAGCAGGACGAGGAAGGGAATCAGTTTCAGCGTGATGCGCCGTATAAGCCGCAGTTCCTGGCTCATGGGAGTCGATCTCCGATTGTTGTTTTTATAGAAGCTCGGGGGACGCCTCTCGCGAAAATCCGCCAGGGCAATACCTCAGTTGAGATTGACTATATAGTAGTACTATTTACGAAACAACACTTCCAAACCTAACATTTTGCGCTTATGTTTAGCTTCATAGAGAACATATAGTCATACAATAAGAGAAACCATCATGTCTGATAAAAAACCTGGCCTGCGCTCCGCCCAGTGGTTTGGTACCGCCGACAAGAACGGCTTCATGTACCGCAGCTGGATGAAGAACCAGGGCATCGCCGACCATCAGTTCCACGGCAAACCGATCATCGGTATCTGCAACACCTGGTCCGAGCTGACCCCGTGTAACGCCCACTTCCGCCAGATCGCCGAGCACGTCAAGCGCGGCGTGATCGAGGCCGGCGGCTTCCCCGTGGAATTCCCGGTGTTCTCCAATGGCGAATCGAACCTGCGCCCCACCGCCATGCTCACGCGCAACCTGGCGAGCATGGACGTGGAGGAAGCGATTCGCGGCAACCCCATCGACGGCGTGGTGCTGCTGACCGGCTGCGACAAGACCACCCCGGCGCTGCTGATGGGCGCGGCCAGTTGCGACGTGCCGGCC
>NZ_JAKNRV010000582.1:0-2125 GCF_023072625.1 Pseudomonas emilianonis | reverse complement strand
CCAGGGCGCGGGCGCAGCTCACGCGCTGGCGTTGGCCGACCGACAGCGCCGCCGGCTTCTTGGCCAACTGATCGCTGATCTCCAATTGCTCGGCCAGGCGCGCCACGCTGCCATCGTCCTTTAACCCCAGCAATTGCCGGGACAAGGCGATATTGCTGCGCACATCGAGAAAACCCAGCAAACCGCCGGTTTGCAGTACATAACCGAGGTGCCGGCTGCGCAGGTCGGCCAAGGCGGTCTGCCGATCGGCGCGCCACAAGCCGCCGATGTCGGTCTGATTGAATTCAAACCGGTCCACCTGATCCGGTGCGAGCACCAGGGCCAGCAGGTCGAGCAAGGTGCTTTTGCCACACCCGCTCGGCCCGACAATCGCCACTTGCTCACCCGCGCGCAGGTGCAACGCCGGAATCGCCAGGCTATAGCGCTGGCTACCGACGCCCCGGCTCTTGTGGACCGCGTTCAGGTTCAGCATTACGGCAGCGTCGACAAGGGCACGCGGTACAACGCATCGCCCGGCTCGGCATCGCCGAAACGGACCCAGTTGGCCACGTCATTGTGGAAGGTTTCATAGAGGCGGATCTTCGAATCCAGCTCGTCGATAAAGTCTTCCTGCTCGGCCACGCTCAACGACAGCCATAGATCCTGGGTCATGTTCAGCGACTTGCTGCGGTACGGCAGGCCTTCCAGGTATTCGCCGAGAATGCCGCCATCGGCCAGATTGCCGCCCTTGCGCAGGGCCTGCGGGTCGCGGCTCATATAGGCCGAGGCGCTGGCGATTTCCTGGAAGAAGTCTTTGGGCGAGGTCTGGGTTTTGCGGGCGGCGTCGACGATCAGTTTCAGCGACTGCTGCAGGTCGTTGAGCTGCAATTTGGTCAACATCACGCACACCTGGAACGCCGGCAGCGCCGGGTTGGTCAGGTCGCGGTCGGCGGTCCAGGCGCTGACCAACTGCGGCGCCTGGCTTGCAGTTTTGCGCCCAAGGAAGTCCATGTGCATGGCGTAGCCGACGGCGGCGGATTTATCCGCCAGGCTCGGCGCGGCACTCAACAACGGTACCGGCTGCGGCGTGTCATTGCGCACCTGATGCACAAGGTTGGCGAACACCGTGCCGATCTCATCGACGCGCTCGCCCAACTTGCGCACATCGCCACCCGGCACCGGCGTGTACAGGTCGCCGATCTGCGGGTTGGCGTCGGCGGTGAGGATGCGGTACTGGCTTTCGGCGCCGCCATGGGTTTTCTTGCCAGCATCGGTGCGCAGGTGCAGGGCGTAGATCTTGATCTGCTTGCCCAGCGCCGCCTGGCGCACTTCTGCTTCGTTCATCTGGGTGGCGGCGAACGGGTCGTTCTTGCGCAGCGCGCCAGCGTCGGTGACCAGCAAGATCAGACGGCCGCCATAGCCAGACCAGTCCATGCCTTCCACCGCCTGCATCACTCCGGCAAACGCGTCCTCGTTGAAAGAATGACTGGACACGCTGGACGCCCTGACCTCACGCGCCAGGTCGAGGAAGCGCTGCGGGTCGCGGCCCTGGTCGAGGGTGATCAGAGTCTTGGCCACGTATTCCAGGCCTGGGGTTTTCTTGATGCTGCTGCGAAAACCCACCAGGCCGAAACTGACGCTGTCCAACTCGCCCCGTTCGGCGATGCGGGTTTGCAGTTCGTGGACCACATCGCGGATCTGGTCGATATACGGCTGCATCGACACGGTGGTGTCGACCACCAACACCACGGCGGTGCGGAAGGCATCAGCGTTGGCGTTGATTACCGGGGTCGCGGGCTTGGCGAGCGCGCGGTTGCCGGGGTCGATGGACGCAACGTTGAGCAACTGCACCGGCTGGCCGTTTTCGTCGAAGCTCTCTTTGGAATCGAAGATCGGCAACAGGTAGAACTGGTTCTGCGGCACGGCGCTGGCGGCCGGTTCCAGGGCCAGGACCTGGCCGTTGTCGTCGCGGTTGTTCTGCGCCTTGGCCAGCACGCCTTTGGCGGCGGCGGGATCGGCCAGCAGCTTTTCCACTTCGCCGGATTGGCGCAGGAACATAACCGGCGCCCGGCCGGAACGTTCGGTGAACTTGAGCACCAGGCTTTGCTTCCAGTCGCTGACCTGGGCGGCCGGCAACCAGCCGTCG
>NZ_JAKNRV010000581.1:0-2130 GCF_023072625.1 Pseudomonas emilianonis | reverse complement strand
GATCACGTTGGCCAGCGCCTGCGCCGGCCATGGGCGGCCATTCGGCACTTGGTCGGTGGCGACCACGTGGTCGGCGACGTAGCCGTTGGTGGCGGCCAGCGCGACGACCTTGTCCATCACTTGCTTGGGATAGCCGGAACAGGAGCCGATCTTGAGCCCTTGCGCACGCAGCGCAGCGATGCAGTCGAGGGCGCCGGGGATCAGGGCCGAGTGCTCGGCGATTTTTTCGATCTGCAGCGGCATGAAGCGCTGGTAGATGGCGGTTACGTCGTCATCGGTCGGCGTGCGGCCGAACGCTTTGCGGTAACGCTCGGCAACCTGCGGCTGGTTGCACAGGGTGCGGATATGCTCCCATTTGCCCATGCCCATCGGGCCACGGGCTTCTTCGATGGAGACTTGCACATCGAACTCGGCGAAGGCTTCGACAAAGATCTGCGTCGGGGCGAACGAGCCGAAGTCGACCACGGTGCCGGCCCAGTCGAGGATGACGGCCTGCAGGGTGTCGGGATGTTGATAGTTCATGGTTCAGATCCTGTGGGTAAAGGGCAATCAGATGTCCAGCACTTGCATTTCTTGCAGCACCTGCGCAACCGCCGCGACCGCCGCACGCATCTCGGGCGCATTGACGTGGCCGATGCAGCCCACGCGAAAGGTGTCCACCTGGGTCAATTTGCCCGGGTACAGAATGAAACCCTTGGCCTTGACCCGTTCGTAGAACGCCTTGAACTGGTAGCGCGGGTCTTTCGGCGCATGGAAGGTGACGATGATGGGGGCCTGGATCGCCGCCGGCAGAAAGCTGCGCAGGCCCAGTTCGGCCATGCCTTCGAGCAGCACCTGGCAATTGTTGGCGTAGCGTCGGTGGCGCGCGGGCCGGCCGCCTTCTTCGCGGTATTGCAGCAGCGCTTCGTGCAGCGCGGCGACCACGTGGGTCGGCGGGGTGAAGCGCCACTGGCCGGTCTTGGCCATGTAGTGGTGCTGCTCGAAGAGGTCCATCGCGAGGGAGTGACAGTTGCCTTGGGCGGCGCCCAGCGCGTGTTTTTCGGCGAAGACAAACCCCATGCCCGGCACGCCTTCCAGGCATTTGCCTGAAGCGGCGATCAGGGCGTCGAACGGTACTTCGCGGGCATCGATCGGCAGCGCGCCGAAGGAACTCATCGCGTCGACGATCAGGCGCTTGCCATGCTGTTTGACCACTTGGGCGATCTGCGCCAGCGGGTTGAGGAGGCCGGTACTGGTTTCGCAGTGGATCAACGCGACATGGGTGATGGCCGGGTCGGCGTGCAGCAGGCGGTCGACGTCGGCGGCGCTGGCGGGTTCGTCCTCGGCGGTTTCAGCGGTGGTGAAGTCGCGGCCGAGCACTTCGCAGATCTTTGCCAGGCGCTTGCCATAGGTGCCATTGATCAGCACCAGGACCTTGCCGTCGCGTGGCACCAGGGTGCCGATGGCGGCTTCGACGGCGAACGTGCCGCTGCCTTGCAACGGCACGCAATGGTGGCTGTCTGCGCCGTTGATGATCGCCAACAGTTGCGAGCAGACGCTGGCGGTCAACTGGTTGAAACGCTCATCCCATGAACCCCAATCCACCCGCATTGCCTGGCGGGTGCGGGCAGAGGTGGTCAGGGGGCCAGGGGTCAGCAGGATCGGCGCGGCGGTGCTCATCTCAAGTCCTTGCAAGGTGTCGGGGGTTGACGTTACGGCGCCTAAATTGCAGTTTGGCTTGTCATCAATCAAATTGTTTGTTGTTATGCGAGCTATCAGTTAGGCCGATAGCCAGGTCACTCAACATGAACTTGTTCCAGCTACGCGCATTCGATGCGGTGGCCCGCGAGGGCAGCTTTACCCGTGCAGCGGCGCGGTTGTTCATCAGCCAGCCGGCGGTGACCGGGCACATCAAGGCCCTGGAAGAGCACTACCAGATCGCGTTGTTGCGCCGCACTGCGCGACGCGTGGAGTTGACCGAAGAGGGCACACGCCTGGCGGCGCTCACCCGGGCGATCTTCGGCCTGGTGGACGAAGCCCAGGCGCTGCTGGAGGCTAATCGGCAGTTGCTCACCGGGCGCCTCGAAGTGGCGGCGGATGGCCCGCACCTGGTGATGCCGATGATCGCCAGTCTGCGCGCGCGCTACCCGG
>NZ_JAKNRV010000580.1:0-2130 GCF_023072625.1 Pseudomonas emilianonis | reverse complement strand
TCAATACCCATATCCGAAACGTCGTGGTACTGCCGGGGCAGTTGGTCATCATCGGTGATGACTCCACGGCGTTGTGCAAGCCGGAAGAGCATCTGCTGATGCAATCCGCCTGGCGTATCCGCCACAGCGTGATGGCCGAAGGGGGAGATGCCTTTGCCTTGCAAAACTACGATTTGCTCCAGAAACTGCTGGGCTGCGCGTCGCTCGGTATCGGCACGGCGGGGGATGCTTGGAATCGCCACTTGAAGGCGATCGTCAAAACCCTGGAAGAAATTGATGCCCTGCATAAACAGGCGTTGCGCCGAGGCGGTGGCGCAGCGCGGGATGAGTTTTTGGCGCGTCGCCAAACCCTGTTCAAAAAACTGGAAGCACAACTGCGCGGGTTCGCCCGTTATGGCACGGGTTTGCGGAATGAAGGTTCGATCAAGAAAATGCTCGGTATTTCCACCAAGAGTTATCTGCATAC
This sequence comes from Pseudomonas emilianonis, assembly GCF_023072625.1. Taxonomy (NCBI): domain Bacteria; kingdom Pseudomonadati; phylum Pseudomonadota; class Gammaproteobacteria; order Pseudomonadales; family Pseudomonadaceae; genus Pseudomonas; species Pseudomonas emilianonis. Next base: position 1,664 of record NZ_JAKNRV010000580.1, on the reverse strand, counting down.
CGGGGAGATCAGTCGATATGCCGAGAGGATTGCGCGTATTTCCAGGGTGGCGAAAGTGCTCAAGGCTGGAACGCCGTTGGGGATTGCGTTGAGCGCTGCGTCCACTGGGCTGGAGATCAAGGAAGCATGTTCCACGGGGAGGGAGGAGCAGTGTACGAAGGCTAAGTATGTGGAAACGAGTAGGTTAGTAGGGGGGGTTGCTGGTGGTTTAGTGGGGGGCTATGCGGCGGCCACGTTATGTTTCGTTGTGTTGGGGCCCACTACAGGACCGCTATCATTAAGTTGTTTGTTGATCGGCGGCGGGACCGTAGGCGCTGTCATGGGCAGTCGTGGAGGGGATCTGGGCGAGCATTTAGGAGAGAAACTATATGAGTATTGATTGTTTTATTTATCATCCGCTGAAGCTCTGGTTTGATTTAACTCTGTTTTTTTTGGTCTTCATCGCCTTTGTGGTTTTGATATACCTGGCTTATCGAAGACTTGACGAAATGGAATATCTTCTAAACAAATGCAGTCTTATCACACCCAATCAACGTGTTTGGGGCAATTCAATTCGAGGAAGAATGATTCGACTATCTGCCGTCACCGCAGCGGTTGTTCTACCAAAGTGGAACGTAAAACGAGGTGCAGTGGATTGGCAGCAGGTGCAAGCCTTTCCTCGTAACCTCAAGCGATTGCTTCAGGGAACCCTGCTTGTTGGAGTGTTTTTTTTAATTAGCGCCACCGCTGACATCTTGTATAAGTGGCTATATCAGTAACTGCGTCCAAAAAAACCGTGACCAAACGGACCGCGGGGCTAACCATCGGATGGGTGCGACCAACCAAAGGAACTTTTTACAAAACTTGACGCAGGCGGGGGAGCCGCAGGCGCGGTTGGGGGCGTTCATGGGAGCGAGTTCGGTGAGTACGTGGGAGAGAAAATTTATGAATATTGACTACTGGCTCAATCTTCCTATTAAGTTTTGGTTTAGTTCGAGCGTTCTGTTTGTTGCCCTTAGCATCAACGTAGTAGGCATTTTCCTGATGTATCGACGATTGGATGAAATGGAGGAGCGTTTAAACAAATGCAGCCTTATCATTTTTCAGAAACAGTTCTGGGGCAATTCTGCGCGAGGAAGGATGGTTCGACTGTGTGCCGTCACTGCGGCGGTTGCGATGCCGGGGTGGAACATAAAGCGCGGTACTGTGGATCGGCAGCAAGTTCAGGATTTTCCTCGCGTTCTCAAGCGCTTGCTTCAGGGAAAGATCCTTGGGGAAGTACTTTTTATGACGTCTGCCATATCCAACATATTGTATAAATGGCTAACACGCTGATCAGCGACACAAAAAAAGCCCCGCGACCAAACGGACCACGGGGCTAAAAATTGGCTGGATGCGACCAACCAAAGGAGCTCTTTACATCACTTGGCGGTAGCGACGACGGTGTCCGGCTGCCAGCCACCCCCCAACGCCTTGTAGATCGCCACAATCCCGCGATACAGATCAACTTCGGCCTGGGCCTGGGAGTCTTCGGCGGCCAGGCGTTCGCGTTGTGCGTCGAGCAGCACGAGGAAGTCCACGGTGCCTTCGCGGTAGCGGATCGCGGCGAGGTCGGCGGCGGCGCGGCTGGATTCGCTTTGGCGGATCAGCGCAACCAGGCGCTGCTGACGCTTGCCGTAGTCGCT